>NZ_JAUBRM010000064.1:0-43292 GCF_036701905.1 Microcoleus sp. MON2_D5 | reverse complement strand
TGAATCGTCAAATATTTGGATTTCCCAAACTTTATATGTATGGTTAGTGTTCACAACTCAATTAGGAACGCTATATATGTGCAAAACTGAGATGCACCCCAAGTTAATCAAGTGATAAATTTATTTAAAGACCTGAAAAAAAAAGCATTTAAAACATTTTGCACTTATTTAGAAACCCATCGCAACCGGATAGTTAACTACCAATACTATCAAGAAGAGTCCCTGAGTTCTATCGGTTCTGGAACAGTTGAATCAACGATTAAACGAATTGGGAGCAGGGTAAAATTATCGGGAGCGCAGTGGAATATCGAGAGTGTTGCCTCTATCCTTTCTCTGCGCTGTGCTTATCTCAATGGTCAACTTTCCACTTGATATATGTGCAAAACTGAGATGCACCCATCCAACGTCTCACCTGGACAATTATCGCTATTCCCCGATGATGACATTGATTGGAATATAATGGAGGGTTCTCTGGAATCGGCACGGGGCGATTTATCAGATCGCAATCCACCTCCATTAGTTTGACAAGCTCCAAGGCGATGATGCAATCGAGCGAGTATAATAAACTTAACAGAACTCTACTTCCTACCCCACAAAACTTCTAATTAAGCTACCTCCCATTAAAAAATAACCTATGACATACACCCCATCCAAACTACTTAGCTTTGAGGAGTTTATTGCCCTATATGGGGATAATACACGATATGAACTCATTGATGGAGAACTCAGAGACATGGAACCTACTGGTCCTCACGAAGCGGTGGCAGGTAGTATTGCTGGTAGAATTTACGTAGAAATTTTTCGTGGTAATTTCAATTGGTTGGTTCCAAAAACTTGTTTAATAAAACCCCTATACGCTGAGGCCACAGCACTGCGTCCTGATGTAGTTGTTTTAGATAAAGCAGAACTTGGTAGTGAACCCCTTTGGCAAAAAGAACCAGTGATTTGTAAAGATAGTACAATTAAGCTGGTTGCCGAAGTTGTCAGCACTAATTGGCAAGATGATTATGCAAGAAAAGTGGAAGAATACGCTTTTTTGAAGATTGCAGAATATTGGATTGTGGACTTTCGAGGCTTGGGGGGTTTGCAATTTATCGGCAATCCCAAGCAACCTACTTTCACGGTCTGCCAGTTGATTGATGGAGTTTACCAGCAGCAACAATATCGCTTGGGAGAGCCGATTTCTTCTTACCTCTTTCCCAATTTACAATTGCAACTTGACGACATTATGCCGACTTAAAATTCTAGAATTTATTAAAAATACAGTGATTAAAATACTAGGTTCTAACTATTGACTAAAACTATGAGTGACAGCACCAGCTCAGAAAGTCTGGCTGAAGTTAGAGATACCCCAGACAAACCCATTACAGAACCTCGTCTGTACCAGAGTAGACCGATCGCCCCTGTCGCGACACCCCCTCCTATGGTATCCAGTCTCCACGCACAACTGAGAACAGACTTGTGGCAGCAATACCCTTCAGGTGTCGGGTACTTCCAACACCGAGCCAAGGGCAACCCCAACAACATCATCGAGCACTACATCGCCAACCCCGGCGACATCACGCTGCTGCCTTTAGAAGAGGCCATGCAAATTATTGACAAGTTTGGGCTGACCGCTGCCAAGTTACACCTGATTTTTGCCGCTCATATTATGAGACAAGAAGAGCCGTGGGAAAGCTTATTCACTCTCGAAGGCAGTGACTTAATCAAGGAAATGGGCTGGGACAAACGCACAGACTTGCCCGCGTCTAAAAAACTGAATGAACTAGCTAAAACAGCGTATGCTCTAGGTTGCCTAGCAATCAAAGCCACATGGGTTGAAGGCAAACACAAAAAAGGTGGAATTAGAGCCAGCGTTGACACCTCGCGAATGTGGAATATTCAAATTCAGTTAACAGGTCAGCAGAATCTGGAGGGCAAAATAGAGCAGCCTGATGAAGTCTACATCACAGTCCAACCGGGGCTCTGGACTCATGCCTTCTTGAACAAAGCAGGTTACTTCGCCAAACAAGCCTTGTATCAGTTTGGCTATTTAGCCCAGGAGATTCTCAAAATCGATGCCTACCATGATGAACTGGCTTTGCGCTTAGCACTTCATCTGACGATGGAAAGCCGATTTCACACCAGTGGCAGTTACAAAGTGGAAACCCTTCTAAAAGCGCTCCTATCCCAAACGGTAATCGATATAGCCCGGTCTGACCGTAGAAAAGCTTACACGCTGATGAATAGCTGGAATCACACCCTGGAAGTGCTGTTGAAACTCCAGCGAGCGTTTCAAATCGAGTTTGACCAAGAGACCTACCCAGAATGGCTGAGACCCGGTAGCAAGGATCGAAAAAAACGAGGATACTTTGACACGCTATTGGCAGCCAAAATTACCATCCATCCGCCAGCACCTATCCCCCAACTCCTGGCAAGCAAAGCTGAACTCAAACAGGTTCAACCCCGCCTGAAAGAAGCTCCCAAACCTAAACTGACAAGCAATGAGATAAAAGAAGCAAGAACAGCCAAAGGTTGGACTCAAGCACAATTGGCTGGCTGGCTAGGGGTGTCGCAGCGTTATGTATCCATGTTGGAACGTGGGGAGCGAATCCTTGCACCAGAAATGGAATCCCAAATCTGGCATCTGTTAAGCATTTCACCAAAAAAAGGGGTTTGAAGCCCCGTCCTAGAAGGACGGCTTTTTCTTTTCTTCTTTAGGTTTCTAATTAATGCTCTATACACATCAGTTTTAATCCTGCCTACAATCTTGCAGGGTTGCTCAAGAATTTCAACCTCAGACTACTTAACCCAAAAACGAGATATTTTTTAATAAATTATCCGGTCTTTTTCTGTACAATAATATTGTAGGAGGATGAAAAATGTTTGGATGTCAACAAGTTTTAATCAAATTAGATAAAGAGACGCAAGCAATTCTTGAATATCTTTGTTCTGAGTCTGCAAAGCTGTCTAATTGTGGCATTTACTATTCTCGGCAGTTATATTTCAAAACTGGTAGAATTCCCAACCGTGCAGAGTTACACAAGGTTTTGGGAACCGATAATCAGAATCTGCATTACAAGGCGTTCTATTCGGATACAGCACAGCAAATTCTAACGGGTGTGGCAGAGTCTTTTAAATCTTTTATGGGACTGCTCAAGGGCATTAACGGGACTTAAACAAATTTTAAGCCCAAACAAAGCCTAAACTGGCTTTATAAGCGGAGAATACGTCCCAATTTTGGTTCAACCATTTCACAAACCTAAAAAATATGGCTGTCCGAAATGCTTCGAGTGCATCAGTAAAAGTGTTTAAAGATTTGTTTGCCCATCTACGCCTTAATCCTCCTGTTAAGGTATGCCAGAGAATGAAAGTGTAGGCACAAAACACCATAATAAAATGTCTTTTAAGGCTGGTTTCATCTCTGATTTGATATTCATTTAACCCCAACCAGCCCTTGGCTTCCCGATAGAAAACTTCAACCCAATTTCTTTGTGAATAAGTTTTTACTATCCACTCCTCTGTCGCTGTTGATAAGTCAACATTACTAATCAAATAATCTATTTCAGTGGCGGTATCGACAGTATCTGCATTCATGACGATGGCTATTACTTTCTTACCCGTGCATTTTGATAATTCGACTTCTTTAATTGCTACCCATACTGTTCTCGGTCGTTCTATATTGAGTTGAAATCTTGTGAAAGCCTCTACAGGTAAGCCTTTTGTTAAGTTGTCTGCTCGAATTTCCTCTGTTTCATTTTCGGTTTTGTGAATTATTACTTTGCGATTTTTGGCGATTCCTCCGATGTATTTTAATTTTCGGTTTTCTAATTCTTGTAAAAAACTGGTGTTATTACCATACCCTGCATCCATCAAGACTATTCCTGGTTTATAGCCTCTCGCTAAGGTTTTGTCGATTAAATTTATGGCTATTTCTGGCTTTTTCTTGAATTCTGGGTCATCTTTTCCTTCTGGTAATGAGTCGGCTTTTCTATATAATTCAATATCTAATGGCAGGCTCTTCTTACCATCATATAGATGACTTGTAACTACTACTACCCCATTATCAGTTTTTCCGATTTGTCCGATGTATTGTCTTCCTACACATAAGAGTAAAGTTACCACTTTTTCGGTGAAGAGAATCATCTATTATCAGGCTAAATCCTCGACTAATCTTGGTTTGGTTACACTGATTCATTACGTCTAGGCGACGTTGATTGACCTCATTGAATGACCAAGGCGCTGCTGTTAAAAAATGATGTAATTTGTGGTAAGTTACTCCGACGGCGTTTGCTGCCATCTGCGACAAGTTTTTTCGCTCACTTTCTCCCAATAATCCCCCTAAATAGTTCCTAAACTCTCGTTTTTGGGCAAGATGACCAAAAATATCGTCAAATCTTTGACACCATCTATCGAAGCAGGGGGGCATCGCGGCAGGGGTTGTCTCTTTCATTGGTCATTCTTTAACGTTATATGCTTGCTATGCAAGCATTATAACGTATTTTCACCGTATTTTTTGTTTAAGTCCCGTTAAGGAGGGAAGGGTCACACAACGTCCCAAGTTGCCAGGATATCGTCAAAGTGGAATGGCACTTGTGACATTTACGGGACGCTCTGTAAAACTCAAAGATGGAATGTTACGCTTCCCATTAGGAAGTAAGGTGAAAACGTGGTTTGGTTTAGATGCTTTTTTTCTACCCATGCCCTCGAATCTTGATTTCAAAGCAATTCGAGAATATAGAATTCTGCCTCGTAACGGCTGTTTCTATTTGGAATTGATTTACAAAACAGAAAATATTCGCTCCAATGTAAACCCTGCTAAGTGTCTAGCGATCGATCACGGAATAGATAATTGGCTGACCTGCGTAAGCAATGCAGGTACTAGCTTTATTATTGATGGCAAGCACCTTAAGTCCCTTAATCAGAGATATAACAAACGAGTTGCTTCTCTAAGGTCAGGGAAAGCTAACGGCTACTGGTCTAAACGGCTTGCAAGCTTGACTGAAAAACGTAATCGCCAAATGCGAGATGCTGTCAACAAAGCTGCAAGAAAAGTAATTCAGAACTGCTTAAACAACCAAATCGGTACAGTTGTTTTTGGTTGGAACAAGGGACAGAAAGACTCGGCCAATATGGGGAAAAAAACTAACCAAAAGTTTGTACAAATTCCCACAGGCAGGCTAAAAGACCGAATCGCTCAGTTGTGTGAGCAGCACGGAATTAAATTCGTTGAAACTGAAGAATCATATTCTTCCAAAGCTTCGTTTGTCGATAATGATTTTCTACCTACATTCGGCGAAAAACCTGAAGGGTGGAAGGCAAGTGGCAAGCGGCTTAAGCGTGGTTTGTACCGAACGGCTCAAGGCTGGTTGATTAATGCAGATGCCAATGGTGGTGCAAATATTGCCAGAAAAGTAGCGATAATGCTTGGACTCGATCTAAGCGGAATCAGTAGAGGCGACTTGTCAGCGCCTTTAAGACTAAAGTTGTGGTCTTAAGAATCTCCGTGGGTTTAACCCGGAGAGTGTCAACAAAGCGACGCTACAAACCACCCCTTTCCGGGCTGGTTTTTTTTTCAACAAAGGATGCTCGGACTGTTCTGAAACTTGTTCTAAAAAAAGTAGGTATTTAAAATAGCTCTCAAATCCATACCCCATATAAGTTTGACCGTTAGAACAAAACCTCTAGAATGCCGCGACAAAACCTCTAGAATGCCGCGACAAAACCTCTAGAATGCCGCGACAAGTCATTTTTGAAACTCTTACCACGTAAAGTTTTCAGCCTTTAGAACAACTCTGATCAGTCTTATTAGACTGATTCGCCACCAAATCCCGTATCGGCTGGTCTGGCAGGATTGAAAAAATAGTCGCGCACCCTTTCTCATCTTTTAGCGGGGCGGTCAGTCTCAACACTGCTGGACTTAGGACAACTGCATCGCTACAAAAAAGCGATCGCAAAAGTACAAGACCTTAAAACCGCTTCGCTAAAGTTTGCCGAGAGTTCAAGCGACGGCGCTATGAATCGGGTTCCGGCGCAACTACCACACCTGGTTGTTGAAGCCAACCCGAAATCCTGTTGAGTGCAGCGAGCGCTGCATTCGCGCTCAATAGCCCGCGGTCAAATTCACAACAACCGCTCTGGCAAACCTTGCGGCTGTCACAGTCGCATGAAGGGACATTTACGCTCATTTTTACCCCGGAACAAAAAATGGTTGCAGATACAACTACCTGGCACAAACCGCCATTCGCCCGACACGCCGCAATTTACGAAGCCCTAGCCGACATACTAGAAGGAGCTACCCCCAGCGCCGTCAAACTCGCCCTCTACCTGTACAGAACCTGCATCGGTGGCAAACCAGAGGAAATCGACATCCATTGCATCCCCTTGGGCGAAAAACGAGCCACAAGAGTCCGAAACGGCAAGCCCTACAGCCCCAACACCAGGCGGGCAGCCCTCAGACAGCTCGAAAAACTCGGCTTGGTCAACATTCTCAAAAACTACGGGCGTGGCATTTTCCGCATAGCAGTGCAGCACCTGGGCGACGTTCGCCCCTTCACTCACACCAATTCAAAATTCCAAAAACTGAGCAATCCGTCAAAAAATCGACTGAACCAGCCAAAAATTGAGCAAACAGGGGGTTCAAACCCTGATGGTGCCGTACTCTTTACAGAGGATAAAAAAGGACAGCAAAGCACTGAAAATGTTGCTGCTGTTTTTTTTAATTCTTCTAAAGAAGAAGAAAATTTAACATCACCAGATAAAAAACCACAGCTTGTAACTGGGATCAAATCTAAAAGCACTGAATTAAATAAAAATTCAGAACAAAAACTAAAAACCCCTAGTGAAAATAAATGTTCCGTCCCAACCGCTGAATGTCTGAGAATTAATTCAGATAACAGTCAGGCAGTCGATGTGGCAATACCTTGCACTTCAGAACAAATAGGTTTGACCTCTAAACCCCCGCAAAAACTGCTGACAGAACTCAACAGCCTCGACAATCCAACAATCTCTGCCGCCAAATCACCAATACCTACCAATAAAGCTGTCCCGTTAAGTCCTGAAATATCTTCGCCCGTTACTCCCCAAGTTCCTGAAATTGTCGAAGCGGTTGCAATTGCCAACCCCGATGCGACTGAAACTGTCGAGGCTGTTCCAAATACTAATCCTGATGCGACTGAGATTGTCAAAGCTGTTCCAATTGCCAATTCCGAGACAACTCAGATTGTCAAAGCCGTTCCAATTACTAATCCTGATGCGACTGAGATTATCGAAGCGGTTGTAATTGCCAACCCCGATGCGACTGAGATTGTCAAAGCTGTTCCAATTGCCAATTCCGAGACAACTGAAATTGTCGAAGCTGTTCCAATTGCCAATTCCGAGACAACTGAGATTATCGAAGCCGTTGCAATTGCCAATCCCGAGACAACTGAAATTATTGAAGCGGTTGCAATTGCCAATCCCGATGCAACTGAAATTGTTGAATCCGTTACGCGAGCCACAGGAGGCATGAATTCTGAATTAAAAATTTGTGTGCTCCAGCACAGCTTAAACGAAATCCAAGCCGCCATAAACTTGCTGCAAGTCCGAAGCCAAACAAAGCAAATATCCAACCCTTCAGGGTGGGTCGTTGATTGTTTACGCGGTCGTTGGTGGGAAAAAACTAACGGTTTTCAAAACTCGAACCCAACAAATGTTGTTTCGTCTCCAGCTTCAACAGGCTCTTCTCCAACTCCAAAAGATTCTTCTTCTGCACAGACAACAAGAATAACTGAGGATTATGTTGACCCTCATTATATGCCATTAGAAACTCACCGAACGTTATGCGAACAGTTCCAGCAACTAGGCAAAGAAGCTTTTGCAGCGCTAGGTATTCAGCAGCAAATTTACTTGCAGTGGATGCATCGATTTCCTCAGCAACTAAAACAAATTTTGAACAAATTGTCTACTACTTAGCTATGAGACCTAGCTGTGAAAACACTGATTATTCAATTCCTGTAGACAGTTTCCAATTCTGTAGGCAACTAACAACACAGTTCAAGTAACAACAATCTCAAAGGAGAGTACCAGATATGGGAGTCAGTTTTGTTGACAAAATTAGGCCGACTAATATTGATGCAGAGGAAGCAATTTTAGGCGGAATTTTGATCGACCCAATCGCCATTAACCGAGTCGCAAATATTCTGCGTCCCGAAGCGTTAGCAATTACAGTCCACCAACACATTTATCGGGCCGCTTTAGCGCTGCACTCTAAAGAGCAGCCCACAGACTTGATGAACGTCACCACTTTCCTCGACGACCACAACCTGCTGGAAGTAGTAGGGGGTCAAACTAAACTGGTAATGCTGGTAGACCGAACTGTTTCAGCCGTCAACATCGACCAATATGCCTTGCTAGTCGTGGACAAGTTTGTCCGGCGCGAACTCATCAAAATTGGTAATGACCTGGTGCAGCTTGGCTACGAAACTTCCACCGAATTGGATGCCATACTAAATGAAGCCGAGCAAAAGATTTTTGTCCTCAATAAGTACAAAGAAGAGCGACAGAAAGCTATTCGGCCTCTTTCGGAATACTGCCACGAACTTTGGCGATATCTAGATGAAATTGAGGAACAGCGCTTGGAGACTGCTAACTACTGTCCTGGAATAAGCACGGGGTTTTACGACCTCGACGACCTCTTGGGAGGGGGATTTTACCGAGGCGAATTGATTGTCATAGGAGGTCGCCCCGGCAGCGGCAAAACAGCTTTGGCTTGCGCGCTTGGGTACAACATTGCTTCCCTCCCCAGGAACGGTCGGGTTTTGATGTTTTCGATGGAAATGCCGGGTCGGGACTTGGCAGCGCGGTTAATGGCACTTGAGAGTGGGGTGTCGGTGAAAGATATCAGGCAAGTTAACCTAGCTGGTAAGTACGAAGTGCTAGCTTCGGCTTTGGGGAAAGTTAGCGATGCTGATTTTTGGATAGACGAAAGTTTGGAACCATCTCCCCTAGAGATTCGTTCGAGAGTTAGGGAGTTTGTTTGCGAGCGCGGCCCCTTGGGTTTGGTAATTGTTGATTACCTGCAATTGATGGTGAATTCAGCGGATGAAAATTTTGTCAATAAAATTAGCGAAATTACGCGGCAGATGAAGATTTTGGCTCGCGAGGTTGACACGCCAGTTGTGCTGCTTTCCCAGCTCAATCGGGGGGTAGAGACTCGCACAAATAAACGTCCAAGTTTATCGGATTTGCGTGGCTCTGGTGGAATTGAACAGGATGCGGATGTTGTGCTTGGAGTTTACAGGGACGATTATTACAATCCTGATTCTCCCGATCGGGGAATCGCTGAAATTATTGGATTGAAAGGACGGAATAGCGGAACGGGAACGGTTAAGTTGCTGTTTGATGCTGAATGCTGTCGGTTTCGGAATATCTATAAACTGCCGTAATATTAAAGGACAGGAAAATATTGAGCTCTGTCGCCTTACTTCAGAATCCCGAGTGCCTTGACAAGCTGTTCCGGCTGTACCTCCAAATAGCGCTGGAGACTCGACAAATTTTTGTGTCCCGAAATCTCCATAATCACCCGCAGCGGCACCCCCGCATTGCTCAAATTAGTCAGCGCCGTCCGCCGCATCGAATGTGTTGAAGCCCCCTTAATTCTTACCCGCTTGCAAGCTTCTTTAAAAATCACATCCGCCTGAGCGCGAGTCAAAGGCTTCGTATTGTCTCGACCCGGAAACAAAAAACCCACATCTGGATTGTAAGCTTTTAAATACTTAGCCAGCATAGGATGGAGCGGCAGCGTTCGCGTTGCTGACGAACCCTTTGTCGTTGCTTTTCGCAACGTGACTGACCCCCCAACAATGTCATGAGTTGTTAAAGCTAACGCCTCTGAAATGCGGCAGGCGCAGTAAAAAGTTACAGCAAACAAAAGCCTGTCCCTTGCTGTAATAAAACCCCGGTCAAACAGTCGGTCAATTTCTGCGGGCGTCAAAATCTTAGCGCGCCCATTCCCTTGAACCTTCACGGCGCAGCCTCTTAGGGTAAATTCCTTCATTATTGGACGAAAGGGTTATTACGTCAAGTAGGCTAAGTGGCTTCTATTCTTTGATGGCCAACCAAATCCGGCTCAATCGCTTTCTGGGCAATCGGAGGCGCTTGTTGCAACTCACTTCCCGCTTATTGCTATTCAACTGACTCGAATTCTCGGAAAAGTTGATAATCGGCAAGGTAGCGATCGCGTCTATGAGGTCTCTGAAGGTAACAGGTTCAAGGGCTGTCATAACACTGCGCCACCAATAAAATTATTATTCACTAATCTAATTATACTATTGTTGGATTCTACCTGCAACCTTCTTTGCTGGCTGATTATATTCTGAAGAACAAGTCATCAATATTCTCCAATAGTTCTTCTACTTCCCGGTGTGGTTCGATTTGGAGACGTTTGTCGAGCATCGCACCTCGCTGACGAAAGCAACTACACCTTTACTATACCAGTCTGCTGCAACCGGACTTGATATCAACGCGATTGGGCGGTATCTCAAAAAACTGATAGTCTAGCCAGAGTTGGGCTTTGAGAATAGTTCGTCAAATATAGATTCCAATTGATTGATTTAAGGAAATATCGCGCAGCAATTTCTTTATCAAGAAATTGGCCTAAAAACCTATCAAAACAAATCTGTTGCAGTCGATGCACAGTTAAGAACTCATGTCAATCTCAAAAGGAAAGCGAGATTTGATTTCGGCCCTGCCGCTAAAACAGTTGAAGGATATACCACCTTCAACTGAGTTGCCTGCAAGTTTTGCCAAAATTCATCCCCCGCGCTTTGAGTGTGGCGAGATGGTGCGCTGGGCCGATGTTGGCGAAGAAGCCGATTGGGGAATAGTTATCGGCAAATTTTACAACTATGAACAGCGTCAGCGTTGTTGGATGTGGTGCTACATCATTTGCCTTACTCCTGATTCCAAGAGTGCAAAGTGGTGTCAGTTTGATACTGCCTGGGAGGAAGATTTGGAGAAGTTTGAGGATGATAAAAAAGCAGCAGACTTTGACAGATAGAGAACGCAATTTGATTGCAGTTTACAGTGAATGCCAATTGCGAATGACACCGAGGCAGTTTTATGCAAAGTGGGGAGTGAGTTATGAGGAAATTGCTTTTATTTGTTCTCGTTCTGATTCTACAGTGCGGGGTTGGTTTAGAAAGGGGGAAAATCGCCGATTCCCTACTGCTGTCGATTTGCGTCATTTGGCTTTAATGGATTTTCTGCTGGAGCATTTTGAGGAAATTCCAGAGACATTGGTGGCTTTCCTGTGTCCGCCTTGCGAAGAGAATAGCCTGGATTAATAGTGGCGCGTATAACGGAAAGACTGTTTAGGGCAACCACTGTATGCGTTATCACAAGCATATACTGCTGACTTGTTCCAACAGTTTAGGTGGCTGCCATACACCAAGCTTTTTCAGCATCAAAAGATAATTTGAGCTTGTATTAGCACAAACCTTGTCAAATATCAATGTCACCGTGACCTGTCTTTGACAAGATTATTCAATTACTGTCTTGGCAAGCAATGAAACAAGAGCACAATCTGTTACTTTTACTGCTGAGGTACTAAAATGACCTACTCTGAAAAATTGCACCCGTGGTGTATCATTAGCCTGCTTCCTAATTGTCAGCGTGTTATTGTGGCACGATTTCGTAAGAGAAACGATGCAGATGATCATCTACGGGTTTTGCAGCGATTAGTGAAAACGCGCACATTTGTGATTATTTTTGACATGCAACCAAAGCCTACTGTGCCTAAAGAATAACGGCGACTGCAGCGAAGATTTGAAATCGAATTAATCGAGATACCTGCGTTAGTTGAATAACCGACTTTCCAGCGATTTCTCCCAGCGACAGAACCTACTGATAGCTGGGAGAACTTTTTATGAATTGAATGATGTTAACTAAATAAATTGTTAGCATTCGATTTTTTAAGTTGTACTAAATACAACTTTTTATCATAGTCTTGATTGACTATATAGAGCTATCGCATTTGTACGGATAATTACAATTCTATGAGTGAATATACTATAATTGATAGCTGTGCAATCGTACATATGGCTAATAGTAGTATAGCTGGCCATCACAACAGATCCTCCCTCTAACAACAGCTAATTTATTTCCTGCAATTGGTGGCTCAAGAATCCTTTGTTAAGGACACCTGCAAATTTAAAGCTACCCCCTAGCGGGAGAAGTTAAGAGATAACCAATTCTTACCGTTATGAACGCTAACAACTTTAATATCAACCCCCACAAAACCTTTCCTGAATCAGCCAGCCAGCACTCCCCTCAAATCCAAGAAGTGATTGCAGTAATTTTTCCTTTCCTCGCGGATGCACCTGCTGAAGAGCATCCCTTCAAATTAAACGATATCGTAAAAACTGGCAACCAATACGGTATTGTTACTTCTCTCAACAAAACTGAAAAACCTGTGACAATTACTTGGGACGCAAGTCCCGGCGAAGATTCATTTTCTTGGACTTATAACCTCGACGAAATCCGCGCCCTCACAATCTCTCTCGTTCCTCAGTTTATCCCTAAAAAGACTGCTGGAGAACTTCCAACTTGCACAACCATCGTACTCGCTAATTCCGAACAGGTACAATTCAGCAATGCAACTCCTTTCAAAGTAGAATCGCTCACTGAACAGCACATTCTTATCTCTACTCTTGACCAATCTTATCTCTTTCCCATCAACTTTTTTCCCGGCTACCTGACAAGTTGTACTATAGATATTCCTGCACCCCAGCAATTAAAAGACGCCCGCTGTTTGTCTGTCAATGAACTCAGAATTAGAGCTAAAACGCATTTAGCTCTCGAAGTACCCGACAACTTTTTAGAATTCGCTATGCCAATCTACAAACAGCAGTTAAAAGAAAAACTGGCTCGACAATTGAGCGAAGAAATGGGTGGAGTGGAGAGTGGGGAGTGGGAAGCAGGGAAGCTTCCTAAATTTTACTCTCCACACCTCAATCTTTCTGACTTTGAGATAGCTTGGGAAGAAGCCTGGAAGCACTGCATTGAAAGTTTAGTTAAAAAACAAGGATGGAACGGATTTAGAGAGGAAACTCGCCTTTTACAGCAGCGAGAAGGAACTCAACGAATGGGGACAATTATTAGTTTGAATATTGAGGTACTACGATCCATAAAAATTCATTGGGACAATGGGGATATTCAAAACTACACCTTAACAGAACTCAAATGTTTGGGTGTGACCCGAATTGAACCTATTGTTAAATTATCGCCCAACGTAGCATATCAAATTAGCGAAAACGGGTCTTACTTTAGAGCTTGGATAGGATTCCGCACTAAAGCATTAGCTAAGGCGTGGCTAATACCTGTTAAAAAGCTAGTCGGTCATCTTAGTAACTTAATTGACTGCCAGATTTCCGAACTTCAACATACAGGTGCTAAATACGAGTACGCTGTAGAATGTCCCAGGCATAAAACATTACACAAGCGTTTAGAAGCTCTGGCAAAAGTTGCGGAACTTAATTTAGAAGATACGCCCTAATAAATCTTGTTTATTGTCGTTCGCTGTGCCAACAAAATTAGAGCGATGGCGTCTTACTAAATTTCAAGCGTTTGAGAGCATTTTTCACCAAGCTATACAGGGCTGACTCCCCACTCCCCAATTCTCACTCCCCAGTCCCACTCCTCTCAAGCTAACGCTTAATCAGAGGTTGATAAAATTAGTAATGGACGCTAACTAATGATTCAAACCTTACTCGAACAACCCCAGAAACTTACACAATTTCCCTTCACGCTCAAACCGCAACAGCAGCAAGCCATCGACAAATTAAGAACCTTTCTAACCACTACCGAGTCATTCTTCTTGCTGTGCGGCTACGCAGGAACTGGAAAATCCACAATAGTCTTCCAAATTATCCAAGAACTCTTGAGTCAAAGCAAACGCATTGCCCTCACAGCACCTACTAACAAAGCAGTCGGCATCCTCAGAAAAATGGCAGCGTCTCAAGGCATTTTCGGAGTAGATTTTATGACAATACACCAACTTTTAGGATTAGGCATGGTCAGAAAAGAACAAGAAAAAGCCTTGTCACAGACAAGTTCCAGCAGCCTTCACCTCTACGATATCATCTTCCTCGACGAATGTTCGATGGTTGGAAGCGAATTGTGGAAATGGATAGAACGCAATTTTGAACGCACATTCTTTAATCACCGCAAGCTAATTTTAATGGGCGACCCCGCTCAGCTCAATCCTGTAGGAGAAAAAAAGTCGCCTGCTTTCAGCATTACCAATAAAGCTGTACTGACCAAAGTTGTCAGGCAAGCAGGGGAAAGCCCTGTGCTCGATTTCATAACAGAATGCCGCTCTTTTGTTAATAGCAAAGCAGACATATTTTTGCCACACTCTAAATACAAAAAAGGAGACAAGTCAAACGGTGCATTCAAAGTTAAATCAGAAACGCTGCTACAATATGCCGTCAAAACGATCAATCTGGAATTTAGTCAAAATCCCGATCGTTTCAGAATTTTGTGCTGGACTAACAAACGAGTCAGATACTACAATCAGCTTATCAGAGAACAAGTCTACGGTCAAGCTGCACCCAGATTTGTACCGGGAGAAAGGCTAATTACCAAAAAACCCGTCATGGCACCTGACGGCAAAACCGTAATTTTGCCGACTTCAACGGAATTTACCGTCAAGGAAGTTGAGATTAACCAGCACTCCGGCTATCGAGTTTGGCTGCTAAAAATTGTGACTGATGACGGTTTATTTCGGCAAATCTTTGTCCTGCACGAGTCCGAAAATAAGCGCTACCAGGCTGAACTTAAAGAAAAGCTCAAGAGTGCTAAACGCAATGGATTTCTTTGGAGGAAATATTACTGGTTCAAAGATGACTTGTTTGCTGAAATTAACAATTGCTTTGCTCTGACTATTCACAATTCGCAAGGCAGCACTTTTGATGAAGTTGGCATTGACGGAAGCGACCTTTTCAGCAGATTGTTAATCGGTCAAGATTTGAGCCGTCAACAGAAACTTAAAGAGTACCATCGACTTTATTATGTCGGTGCAAGCCGCTGCCGATATCGGATATTATTTGTTGCCCCCAATGACTTGTACTCAAACAATAAACTTCTCAACCAAGAGGTAAACTTTTCAACCAAGAGGTAAAGTCCTCAACTAACAGGCACATACGTTTCTAGAAAACAGCCAGTAACACTCAACTTTCAAAAACCTTCTCCATCGGGACTTACGCTGCATGAATCAATCTTTACACTATCTGTAGTAGTAACGTGTGCCATCAGCACCCTACAAGTACAGGACTTATGTAACTGGCACAATTAGTAAGGTGCGCTACTATCCCAAACCCTTGATAATCGCCTTATAACGAAAGTCTGACGCATCCTACAAATCGATAGGAGTCTGCCAGTTGCGTAAGTCCTAATATCAAATAAAACATGGGCTGCTGTTTAAAGACTCAATAAAATTTTACTCAAAACAGAAAACGGTCTATCGACCGCTACTAATTTTTATCTGTTAACAGATTTAAGTTTCCCTAATGCAATGTTTTCTATAACTGTAAACGCAGAGCGACCATTTTTTTGCTAAATCTATCCCTCGTTACGAGCGGAAAAATTTACCCACGGCTGATGAGGTTTATCTCTGAGAAACTCACCTTGCCAAGCATACTGAGGCTGTTCTTCTAAAAATTGTTTAGCATTGAATGTTGAGCCGTCCGGATGTCCGTAGCGACCCAAGAAACTCATTTGTTTAGCCATCGTACTATCCGTTACTTTACCATCATTAGCTCCATAAGGATAGTAAGGCCCGAATTCTAGAGGATTAAAGGCAGCAGGATCGCGATCGAACCTAGCACAGATGGTGCGGTTTGATGAATTGTGTTGTTTGAGGTAAACATCGTAATCGTCGGAAATCATTGCCATTGCAGATTCAATGTTAATTTTCCCGCAATACTCAGCCAGGAGTTGCTCCCAACGCACCCGACGCCCACCACTTTGGAGTAGGTTGGAATACCCTACGTTATCGCATTCTTGATTGCGAATTCTCGGATCTTCGACAACATTACATCCCCAGAAGCATCCTTCTTGCTTGCGGGTGATACCGACATATTTTAATCCCAATTCTAGCCGCGCAATTTCTCCCGTGCGAATATCTCCAATTAACCAACTATTGGCATACCCCCCGTTATTATTAACCTGCATTATCTCCATCCATTCATCAAGACTTTGGGCGTATTGCATTGCCTTTCTGACTCGATAAAATTCAGGAGCTTTCTTTTCATCATATCCAGAAAATCCAGCAATGCTGGTTTCGGCACCAATAATTCCAATACCTGTTAAAAAGAAGTCAGTACCGCTGTGCAAAAAACCGGGCGCACTCTGCATTAAAATGCTATTTCCCCGATCTGGATGAATATCCATGACGATATTGGCGGAGTTACTGTTGATGTATGTATCCCAAGTATTGTGAGCTAGAACAATTCCACCGTCTGCGGTTGTTTTGTCACCCGTAGCGATGAAGGAATTGCAGTGATGACCTCGCAGGAATTCTCCGGGTTGTGTATTTTTATGTTGGGGCCACCAATCACCCAACAGTTCTATATTAGCGTTCCAAGCTAAAATTTCTGGATAGGAAATTTCTACACCCGCCTTCAAAGCTCCAGCTACAATTCCCTCAAGCTCAGTTTTAAATTCCCCACCTAACTCGTCCTTGTTTAACCAATGATCGTATAGATCCATTGCTGCTTCCCCCAAGGACTCAAATGTATCTCCTGTATCCCAGTTACTGGTAAATTTAATCGTTTTTAAGGCTTCGTCTAGCTCTTTAGCAAGTAAATATCCGTGCTGAAACCCTCGTTCAAATGGAACACCTTCAATATGTAAAAATATCCAACCTGCTCTTTCAAAGCGATAGGCTTTTGATAAGTAGTTTTGTTCGGTTTGATTGAGATGAGCACGAGTGAAAGTCATTGTTTTTCCTTTTAATAATAGATAGGTTAGGGGCAAAGCGGGACGAGAATATGTTGAGACCAAAACCATTGCAGCAATTGCCAACAAATCGGCAAACTTTGCTGTTTTGACCATTTTTGCATCAATTCCAAGACAGTTTGTCCGGCAACCAATTCTTCGAGGAAGCTGGCGATCACAACGTTTCCCAAATAAGCTACAGGTCGATCTAATCCCGGATGGTGCAAGGCTTTAACTTTCTCAATTAAATTCCCTTGGATGACAGGCGCAAGCATCAGTTTTGCCGCGGGCGACAACTGGATGCGAGTGTTGAGGTTAAAGAGAGAAGTATTTAATTGCCATTCAGTTAGGTTTTGGATCGGGGGCTTATGGGCGCGACTTTGCCAAAAAGAAGTAGCAGGATAAATATCTTGTTCGGCATAAAATTGGGCCGCTGTTTTTTGATTGCCAACGACGGTTTCTCTCTGTCTGTCGCGATAAAAAGCAATCGCGGCATCGGTGCTATCTGGCTGGGTTAAAATTGTGTGTACTGCAATGCTGCCAGTAAACGCAGACATCATTGCCACTTGTACGCCTTGGGAAGACAACGGATCGATAGAAAGTGCCGCTTCACCAACTCGGATAAAATCTAGCCCTATCGGATTTGTGGTAAAATAAGACGAGGCATCGCAAATCTGCACCGGAGTTTCTAACTTGCCCTGCAAACAGTCTGGGAATAAAGTAGTTTTTGCTAGTATATCTTCATAGAATTTTTGCCGATCGCCTCCTATTTGGGCATATCGCTGCTTATCCAGAAAAACCGCTGCATTGAAAGTACCATTTGGTAAATATGCGCCCCAGAACCATTCATTTGCACCTGCTTCCACGCGACTTTCTGCACCATGAAAACTGGTGTTTTTCCAATAACCGTACAATGCCAATGTCGCCGCAGAATAACGCTGTTTTTTCCCAGATAGGGGGCTGTGTTTTCCCGTCGCATCAACCAGAAACCGTGTTTTGATGGTGTAGTGGCGCTCGCCCGAACGAACGGGAACCAACCATTGATATTGTCCTTGCCGTTGGGGACGAGAGACACGTGCCGGTTGCAAAACACGTACCCCGACTTCTTTGGCTGCTTCTAATAGTAACTGGTCAAATCGACCGCGATCGACCTGAAACCCAGATTCTCCCGGGTGCGACTGCCAACTATTGTCGGTACTTGACCAACGAACTCGCGCGCGATGGCTTCTCAAAAAACCCGCTGCTTCGATTAGCGCTCGCGCCCCCAACAATTCAAACACCTGTATAATAGACGGCGGCAAAGACTCCCCGATGTGGGGGCGAGGAAACGCCGCTTGTTCGATCAAACAAACATCGTGATCTAAAAGTGCCAGCCTGCGAGCAATACTAGAACCAGCAGGCCCACCGCCCACCACACAAACTTCGGTTTCAATCGGGAAATTAGCAGTCATTCGATTTGAGATTTGAGAGTTTGGATTTTAGCTTAAAAATTGTCCCAATAAATCCGCTTTCTTTGCCTCTGCGTTAGGAACCTAGAAACTTGGTTTCTGTGTAAATATCTAATTCCCAAGCGAAGATTTTTCATAGAAACCCGGTTTTTTTGCCTAAGTCCTGTTAACTCAAATAGGAATGCGATCGCCCGTAAAATAATCCGGGGATTTTTCTAAGAGACTGACGTAAGTTTGCAAGCAAAAATGCAACCAGCCCCGAATATAATCGCAAGCAGGTCTACCGCGATGAATCACCTCATAATGGCATCCACCGCTGCACAAATAACGCGCCCAACAGCTATTGCAAGGTTCTTGACGATCGACTTGTCTTTCTGCCAACCACCGATCTTGTTTTTCTCGATCGATCCCGTTTTTCAGACTGCCCATAAAACCAGCCTCATCATCGACAAAGCGATGACAAGCAGAGAGATTTCCCTCCGCAGATACCCCCATATATCCTGCACCTGCACCGCAAGGGTAGGGTCTATGAGTGCCTCGATGAATTTGTTGTATTGCTGAAGTTATATTGGCAAAGGGATAGCGGTTTCCTGCAATTGTTTGCCGCTCGAACTCTTGCCCGCAGTCAATCATTTGTGCGAGCATCACTTGGAGACCTTCTGTTTCCATGTGCTCGCGTCCTGTTGGCGAACTCAGCATGGGAGAAAAGCCGATACTGTGAAATCCCAAACCGATAAAATGCTCCAAGGTTTCTCGCAGGTACAAATTTTTAGGTGTTACCGTAACGCGGGCGGAAACTTGCATTTGTCGTTGCTGGGATAGTAACGGTTTAATATTAGCCATGACTCGCTCGTAACTGCCTTTGCCACTTTTGAACGAACGGGTGCGATCGTGAACTTCCCCCACACCATCCAAACTTACTGTTACGGCAAATCCATACCGCTCAAAAAAGTCTGCATCCTCTGGTTCAAGAAAAGTACCATTCGTTGTAATTGAAAAGCCAATTTTCACACCTTTTTTCTGCGATAAACCGAAAGCTAACTGAGTGGCAGCCTGAATTAATTGACGATTTACTAAAGGTTCTCCTCCCAAAAAAGAGAGATTCACGCGCTCTTCGGGTTGCGCTTCCTCAAATAATCGCTCCACAGCGGCTTTTGCCACTTCCCAAGACATATTTTTGGCAAACCCCCCGAAACTGCCTTCTTGGGCGTAACAATAAGTGCATCCTAGGTTACATTTCTGGGCAACAGCGAGGGACAGTGCTTTTAATGGCGGTTGTGACAACGGTTGACCGTCTATAAAGGTTTTGGCAGTCAATCCGTATTGTTGGAGAAGGATCTCGACGGTATCGGTATTTTGTTTGGCTGCTGCCTCTATTTCTTGTTGTAATTCTGGCTCTATTCCATAAACTTGAGAGCCATCGGCAATCAGCATATGTAAGCCATATTCTGTGTCAAAAAAATGAAATTTTGACAATACTTCCGAACCATCACTCAAGTAATTAACGCGCATAAAGATTTTAAAAGAAGTAGAAAACCCAACCTAAAATTAGTCTTCCCAGAAGGGAATACCAATTCCCTGACGTGCCAGTTCATCGGCAATTTGATTCAGCTTAGTCATCGCCTCCCTAGCAAAATGAGTCTGTTTGCCACCTGTGTGGAAGTCTTTGTCAGAGAAACTAGAGTAGGCGTTGTAAAGTTGAGGAAGGATAATGTCGTTATACAATTTGAGGGCTTCATTAGCCTCATTATGCCTTCCTACTCGAACCTTGCGGAGGTAAAGATCGGGTCTATCTTTCGGGTAGGATTTTAGAGCCGTCTTAATATCGCGAAAGTGGCTGAAATGCTGCACGCCGTCGGTGTCAATCCGAATCGCCAGTTCGTATAAATGATTCAGATGTTGATATTCCGGTTGGCGCAAAGTGGCAACAACCCGCGCGTAAGCTCCTTCAATATATCCGCTCGGTTTTTCGACTTTAATAAAGTCCTCTAGCGTTTCTAGAGTGAGCGGACGGAGTTGTCTGGGGCGCGGCTCGTTATGACGACCTATCGGGATTTCGGTAGCTGGGCTCAAAATTGGTTGGTAATACTCAATTAATCCAGCTTGGTAAAGTCCCCAAAGCAATTGGTTTACCCAGCGCAGGTGAGTCATTTCACCTGCTGCTACCATCATCAGAAAATGCCGCATGAAAGTGACATCTGACTTGAGAGTAGGCCAGACTTCGCCTTCAATTTCTTCAGGTGTTTTAATCGAATAACGAGCATACAAATATTCCAAAGCCAGAGCCATTTCTAAGGGAGCTAATTTCTCTCGCAGTTCGGCTGCCAATTCTGCAGGAGAACTAAATGGTTCGGGGTCAGCTTCGCGGGGTTGAGGTTGGTAAGTTTCTCCTATTTCATGACCCTGCAAGACAATATTTAACTCTTCCCAGCGTTGGTTAATTTGGAAATGGTCGAACTGGAAAGGGCGATTTTTGTCGATCGTATTCATCGCCGCTACTGTACCAGAGGGCGATCGATCTTCGCGCAACCAGTCAATGGGAGTATTGGCTTTAATGGGATTAGCTGACTCGCCATCGGGCAGGATTTCTTCATCGGGAGCGATCGCACCATACACGACATCGGGATGATTAGAAGCCCAATAATGACAAGCACAATCACGAAAATCATGCGTCCAAGGAGAACACAAACTCTGTCCCAATTCACCGGGAGAGTAGGCAAGGTCGATAACTCCCGTTTTCGGATCAACGTAACGCCGCCGCCAACCTGTCAATTCGATTTCTGATAAAGGAAAGTTGGTATCCCGCTGGATCAATTTAATCTTTAAAGCAGCAGGTTCAGGTTTCAGACTGCTGACTAAACGCCAGACGACTAAACCTTGCAAGGGAGTGCGACTACCATCTTTGCTATATTCGTACATAAAAATTTCTTTCCCGTCCTGCTTGATCGAGTGCAGGTACCAGGTTCCCGCAGCCAAATTTGCTCCCTTATCTCCAGACAGTTCTCGGTAAAGTTCGGTAACTTTGGGGTTGCTGCGATCTATTTGTGGATCGGTTAGAGCGACATAAATCAGCTTTGCCCCTCGCCGCTGGGGTTCGGTATAAGGGGGTAAATTATCAGCCAAGTCAACAAAGGTAAAAAGCAGCCCTGGGAAAAATCGGCGATCGAGGGCAGGAACGTGCATTTCCAACCCCGGATAACAGTTACCTACCCCAGATTCCAAGCGGGTAGTGACAGGATTGCCTGCTACTTGATAGGCAGCCCTCGCAGTTAAATTGCGAGGAAAAATTTTCTTTGCTGTGTTATTTTCTTGGGCCATGACAACTCCCTTCTTGGTTCGATTTAAAACCGCTATTTTGCTTGCGGTTCGTTCAACAGTTTCACCAATGCCATCAATTCCTCATACTGCCGTCGAGTCAGAGATAGAGGATTTTCATCTGAGTCGCGCATATAGGGCGGCATCCGCATATCGTAGAGTTTGTCGCGTAAAATGCGAGGGTCGCGGAAATCTGGGTTGGGTTCAGAATTCGGTGGCGGATTATCTGTTAGTTGGTGGAAATGACCGAAGGGAGGACGGATCAGCCGCTCGATGTGCCTTTGGTGACTGCGGAAAAAATGGATTAGCGTATCAATATCGGTGAGGGGCGTGTGAACGAAATGAGCGACATCTTTATAGGGCAAGCGATCGCGTTTAACGCTAATGCTCTCTTCTTGAGGGGCTGAAGAAATCAGCAAATCTGGGCTTTTATCGACATAAGGAACATCTTCCCCCGACAAACTGCGTTTGTCGATTTGGGGCATACCCGGAAAGTTAGGCTTTTGGTCGTCTGAATCATTTTCCCGAATCGAACGGGTGCGTGCTGAATCCAGACTCATCAAGCTTACGGTTTCATAGATGCGGTGGAATAAATCTTGAATTTCTTCTGCCGTTACTTGCTCAGTGTCTTTATTTACCTGTACTGAATCCAGATCCCGGTCGGCGAGGTCATCAGCGATCGAGTAAAAAGGACGGCGATCCGGAGCAAAATCCGGTGGGCCGACCAAGACCCGCGCCGTAGCAACGTAGCGCTCGGAAGCGATCGCCAGGTAAGCTTCAATAACGGCATCGCAACTATCATCCACCACTCCCCAGGAACGGTTATCCCCCACATTCGCGCCGTCATAACTATCGGAGGGTAAAGCATCGTCGTATTCTCGTCCCAAAATATACTTGGACCACACTGTATTTTCGTTGAGGATGCGATTTTCTGGCGGTACAATTTCATAAACGCGACCCGCTTCTGAAAGAGGCGCTGCTGCTTCACCGGGGGGTAACCCAGAAGCTGGACCTGCGATCGCGCTTGGCGGGCCGTAGACTTTTCCTTTAGCAGGAGTGAAGCGAACGCGCAATTGACTCAAGTCTACCCCCAACTTGGTTTCGGGAGTCGGACGCATGACTTGGAAGTGACCCAGAGGAATGGGATGGTCTTTCAAAACTAGAGGTGCTTGACCCGCAGTGTGACGGCTGTATCCTAGCAGGGGGTAACGCTTGCAATCCTGGCCAGCCACTTCTACCATTGCGGTGTAGGAACAAGCGGGATCGCCCGTGCGGAAGGAAGCTTTCCGGTTTCCTGCTGTTATCCGATACCGAATGTTTTCAGTGGAAGCGCCCAACTCGGCTAGTAAATTTAAGGTCAGGGGCACTTCCTTAACCGTGCCATCCTTGCCTGACTGAACCGTTACCCACAACTCAAAAAAGGGAGCAACAGGTCGCAAGGACTTGCCATCTCGAAAGCGAATCGACTGAGGTAGGTCAGGACACAGAGAGCCATCTTCTCTGACTTCTAAGCTGACTTGGGGGGTTATAATGGTCATATCGCCCCCAAAGACGCTCGGATCTTCTGTCCAAGTGAAACTTTCCATTGGTGTATCGCTGCTACCTAAACGCGCGATCGCCATCGGTGGTAGAAAGAACACCTCTAAAATTGTATCCATCAACAACTCCCCGAAGATACCCGTTCAGTTTGAGCCTTGTACTGATTTTTAAATCGCACCCATTAATTTATCTGCGTGCCAACAATATTACTCATACAAGTTGTTAGTCCCCTCGATCGAGCAAAGAAATTTATGAATAATTAATATATGATAATAAATCACAACAACACTTAATATTGGTAATCTAGATTTTGTAGGTTTATTTGCTAAATAAAGGATAAATTTAATGTAATTTTATAAGCTCCAAGATTCATTCTTCTATCTAGGCTCAAAAGTAGCCAAATATACAATACTGATACAGCCCTAAAATCGATGTATGATGTAGATCGCTAAGCCAAGAATTAAAAATTGTAAATTACCAATATCGAGTGAAAATGACAACTCTAAAAATTCCTGGCTATTACATCACCGAACAAATTTACAATGGTAACAGAACCCAAGTTTACCTAGGGGTTAAAGAGTTAGACAGTCAACCAGTTGCAATCAAACTGCTTCAGTCTGAATATCCAACATTCACCGAACTGGTACAGTTCCGCAATCAATACACAATTGCCAAAAATCTCGACTTTCCGGGAATTGTCAAACATTTAAGCTTGGAAAACTATCGAAATGGTTTTGCTCTGATAATGGAGGATTATGGTGGCATTTCCCTGGCTAACTACCTGACTTCCCCGGTTCTTGAAAAAACAGGAAAAATTATCGATAACCTCGCTAACTTTTTTGACATAGCTCTTCAAATTGTCACGACGTTAGAAGGACTTAATCGCTGCCGAATTATTCATAAAGATATTAAACCCCAGAATATTTTAATTAACCCTCAAACTAAACAAGTCAAACTGATTGACTTCAGCATTTCCTCGCTTTTACCCAGAGAAAGCCAAGAAATTCAAAACCCCAATCAGTTAGAAGGAACCCTCGCTTATATCTCCCCGGAACAGACAGGACGCATGAATCGGGGGATTGACTATCGTACAGACTTTTACTCTTTGGGTGTAACTTTTTACGAAATGCTAGCGGGTCAGTTGCCTTTTCGATCAACAGACTCGATGGAATTAGTTCACTGTCATATTGCCCGTCAAGCCATTCCCCCCATTGTAGTAAATCCCGCCATCCCCCAAATTTTAAATGACATCGTAATGAAATTGATCGCAAAAACCGCTGAAGACCGCTATCAAACAGCTTTTGGGATTAAATACGATTTAGAAAAGTGTTTGAAACAGTACGCAGCTAGCGGTAGGATTACACCATTTGAACTAGGAAAAAGGGACATTTCCCAACGCTTCGTTATCCCAGAAAAACTTTACGGCAGAGAAAACGAAGTAGAAACGCTTTTAGCAGCCTTTGAACGCATCAGTTCTGGCAATTCAGAAATCATGCTAGTAGCAGGATTTTCCGGCATTGGTAAAACTGCCGTTGTCAATGAAGTTCACAAACCCATTGTCCGCCAACGCGGTTATTTTATTAAAGGAAAATTCGACCAATTTAATCGCAATATTCCCTTTTGGGCCTGGGTACAAGCTCTGCAAAATTTAATGCGACAACTGCTGACTGAAACTGCGGCTGTTGTGCAGAAATGGAAAGCAAAAATCTTAGCCGCTTTGGGAGAAAACGGCCAAGTCATTATTGAGGTCATCCCCGAACTAGAACTGCTGATTGGCAAGCAACCACCCGCCCCCGAACTAGAAGGAAGTGCGGCTCAAAATCGCTTCAATTTGCTGTTTCAAAAGTTTATCCGAGTCTTCGCGACTCAAGAACATCCTTTAGTGATTTTCTTAGATGATTTACAGTGGGCAGATTCAGCTTCTTTGAAGTTGATGCAATTGCTTTTAAGCGATGGGGATACCCGTTGTCTGTTGCTAATAGGAGCTTATCGAGACAACGAAGTTTCTCCGGCACATCCACTGATGCTGACGTTAGATGAAATTAAGGAAACTAATGCGACGGTCAATCAAATTACCTTAGCACCTTTAGACCAACCTTCCTTAAACTGCCTGATTGCCGATACTCTCAGTTGTCCGCCCGAGCGAGCAATTTCTTTAACCGAACTGGTACTCGTAAAAACCAAAGGCAATCCTTTCTTTACGAATCAATTCCTCAAATCGCTTTACGAAGATGGATTAATATCGTTTGATTTTAGCTGCAACTATTGGCAGTGCGATATTGCACAAGTTAAGACAATTTCCGTCAGCGATGATATTGTCGAGTTTATGGCAACACAGTTGCAGAAACTGCCGGAAAATACTCAAACAGTATTGAAATTAGCAGCTTGCATCGGCAACACTTTTGACCTCGCTACCCTAGCAATTGTCCGAGAAAAATCCCAAGCCGAGACAGCGGCTGACTTGTGGAAAGCTTTGCAAGAAGGTCTAGTTATTCCGATTAGCGAAGTTTACAAATTCTTCCAAGATGATTCCTCGATCACGAGTCAAGAGAATGTAGAACTGACAGTTCCTTACAAATTTCTCCACGATCGAGTGCAGCAAGCGGCTTATTTTCTAATTCCCGAAGACCAAAAACAATCAACTCACCT
Source organism: Microcoleus sp. MON2_D5 (assembly GCF_036701905.1). NCBI lineage: Bacteria > Bacillati > Cyanobacteriota > Cyanophyceae > Oscillatoriales > Microcoleaceae > Microcoleus > Microcoleus sp. MON2_D5. Next base: position 17,385 of record NZ_JAUBRM010000064.1, on the reverse strand, counting down.
GAAAATTGGACGGCTGCTGTTGGCAAATACCCCCGAAACAGAACGGGAAGAGAAAATTTTTGATCTTGTTAACCAGTTGAATATTGCCGTCGATTTAATTGACAGTCAAACAGAACAAGAAGAACTGGTGCAGTTAAATTTAGTTGCGGCACGTAAAGCCAAAGCTTCTACAGCTTATGCGGCCGCGCTCGGTTATTTATCTGTAGGCATGAAACTGTTAACAGCAGATAGCTGGCAAACGAATTACGATCGAACGCTGGCACTGTATGAATTAGCCACTGAGTCAGCCTATCTGGGGGGTAACTTCGAGCAGATGGAGGCGTGGTCAGCACTTGTTTTGAACGAAGCTAAAACTTTGCTGGACAAAGTGAAAGTTTATGAAGTCAAAATTCAAGCATACATGGCGCAAACCCGAGGTTTAGACGCCGTGAGAACGGGGCTACAAGTGCTGAAGCTTTTGGGGATAGATTTTCCAGAAAATACCCAACCATCAGATATTCAGCAAGCAATGGTGGAAACGAGAGAAAATTTGGGTTCTCGCCCAATCGAGGACTTGATTAACTTGCCAGCGATGACCGACCCAGAAAAATTGGCAGCGATGCAAATTCTTTCAAGTTTATCTTCTGCTACCTATATTTCTGCGCCTCAAATGTATCCGCTGACGGTGTGCCATCGGGTGAATTTATCTCTGCAATATGGCAATGCTGCTTGGTCGGCTTTTGCTTATGCCACCTATGGATTAATTATGTGCGGCGTCGTGGGAGATATTGAATTGGGTTACCAATTTGGTCTTTTAGCTTTAACAGTGGCTTCGGAGTTCAACGTTAAGGAAATTAAGCCAAAAACATTCTTTATTTTTGGTGGTATGGTCGCCCATTGGAAAGAACCAGTCCGCAAAACATTAAAACCTTTGCTGGAGAGTTACCAAATTGGATTGGAAACTGGAGATTTAGAATTTGCGGCTTACAGTGCCTGTTACGCCTGTAACCATTTATATTTTGCTGGGGCGGAACTAACTGAATTAGAACGCGAAATGGCGTCTTACAGTCACGCGCTCAAACAACTCAAACAAATTGCCTCGTTTAATTATAATGAGATTTTTCGGCAGGCAGTGCTTAACTTATTAGGTGAGTCGGAAAATCCCTGCCTTTTAGTGGGTGAAGCTTATGACGAAGTAGAATTACTATCGCAACATTTAGAAGGCAACGACAGAAACGGATTGCACTATTTGTATTTAAACAAGCTGATTCTCTGTTATCTATTTGAGGAATTGCCGCAAGCGATCGCAAATACTGCCAAGGCAGAGGAATATATTGATAGCGCGATCGCTCTCCTTTGCGTACCCCTATTCCATTTCTACGACTCCCTGGTACAGCTAGCGATTTGGACTGATTCATCCACAAGCGATCGCGAGCTAATTTTAGAAAAAGTAGCACACAATCAGCAAAAACTCAAGACCTGGGCTGAACACGCGCCGATGAATCACTTGCATAAATCTTATCTGGTGGAAGCAGAACGGCATCGGGTTCTGGGTGAAAATGTGGAAGCAATGGATGATTACGATCGCGCTATTTCCATCGCCAAAGAAAACGAGTACGTAAATGAAGAAGCAATCGCCAACGAACTTGCAGCCAAATTTTACTTAGCTTGGGGCAAAGAAACCATTGCTCAAACCTACATTGTAGCAGCTTATTACGCTTACTCTCGCTGGGGAGCCAAAGCAAAAATTGAAGATTTAGAAAAACGCTATCCTCAATTACTCGCCCCTATTTTTACTAGAAACCCAGGCGCGCAATTGGGCGATATAGTAACTCTGACGACTCATGAAATCGCCGCGCTCAAAGTTACAACTAGCACTGGTACAGGTATTTCATCAGCTCTAGATTTAACAACAGTCATCGAAGCCTCTCAAGTCATATCTGGAGAAATTAATCTCGATCAGTTAATCTCAACTTTAATGAACGTCGTGATGGAGAATGCAGGAGCAACAGGCGGCGCTCTGATTTTAGAACAATCGGGTGAATTATTTATCACCGCTCAATCGCTTGGTAGCGAGTGCCACTTGCAATCTATCTCAGTTGACAGCAGCCAAGAGATTCCGGTGTCGATAGTCAATTATGTTTGGCGCACGGCTGAAACTCTAGTAATTAATGATGTAACTAAGGAAGCTAATTGGGCGGGCGAGCCTTATATTATCCAGCGTCATCCTAAATCGCTACTGTGTCTGCCAATTCAACATCAAGGAATTTGCCGTGGCATTCTTTATTTAGAAAATAATTTAACCGAGGCTGCATTTACAGCCGACAGATTGGAACTTTTAAAAGTATTATCTGCTCAAGCTGCTATTTCGATTGAAAATGCTCGCCTCTATCAAAGTTTAGAAGAAAAAGTGCAACAGCGCACGGCTCAACTAGCTGATTCCAACCGCCAACTCGCTCTTGCCTATGAAGAAATTACTGCGCTCAACTCACGCTTGAAAAAAGAGAATATCCGCTTAAGTGCCGAATTAGATGTAGCGAGACAACTGCAACAAATGGTCTTGCCAAAATCCTCAGAAATGGAGGCAATTGAAGACTTGGAAATTGCTGTTTTTATGGAACCTGCTGATGAAGTGGGTGGCGACTACTACGACGTGCTATCTAAGAATGGCAAAGTCTATTTCAGCATCGGCGATGTTACGGGACACGGGTTAGAAAGTGGTGTGATAATGATTATGGCACAAACCGCTGTCCGAACGCTTCAAGAAAGTAATGAAACAGACCCGGTGAGGTTTATGGATGTGCTCAATCGAACCCTTTACGGCAATCTCCAGCGGATGAATTCTGGAAAAAATATGACATTGGCATTATTAGAGTATCAAGATAGTATCCTCAATATCAGCGGTCAACATGAAGAGATAATAGTGGTGCGTACTGATAGCAGCGTCGAGCGGATAGATACGGTATCTCTGGGTTTCCCCATTGGTTTGGATGTGGAGATTGCTGATTTTGTTGCCCAAACTCAAGTGTTGCTGAATCCGGGAGATGTAGTGGTGCTTTATACCGATGGGATTACTGAAGCTTTCGATATTAATCGAAAACTTTACGGTTTGGAGAGACTCTGCGAAGTGATATCCAGAAATCACCACCTAGGGGTAGAGGAAATTCGGCAAGTCGTAATTGAAGATGTGCGGCGGCATATTGGCAAGCAAAAAGTTTTTGATGATATTGCCTTGGTGGTGTTGAAACAAAAGTAGGGGAGATTGTTTTTTGGGAGTAATTAGGGCTTGCTGAATAAGGAATGAAAAAATCACTCGTAGCAATTGATTGGTTTTTCAAGTTGCGCCAAACATAATTTTTTATTGCCTATAGCTTGCCCCATCATAGCTTTGGATAATGTCGCTCCTTCAATCCTATGTCTTTAAGCGTGGGTTCTTTCCCCTTTTCTTTCTTCTTTCCCTTCTCACTCCCTTTTCTCGGTCATAACAAGTGCTGCTACCGCAGCGGCCAATCGCACCCCTTACACCAGGCTAATTATGGCAAAATTTCGACAAACAGGAACACCGCATAAAAAGGAAGTATTGGAGAGAACAGTTAAGAAAAAACGCTCGACTGCCACAGCACATAATTCGACCAAAACAGTGAAGAAATCAGTCAAACCAACAACTGAAATTTCCTCAGTTTGCGAACCCTCAACAATCTCTCCACAACAAGTAGAAGCCTCGCAAACTTGCACAAATTTTGCAGCACGCCCATCTGTCGATGCTCCTTCTCTAGAAACATTGTCAAATGAGGCGATATTGCCTTCTTCTTCCCCTCTTCCCTCAGTTATTGAAGTTGCCTGCAGTTCAAGAGAATTCAACGATTATGTACAGGCTCTGAAAGGCATCATTCCCAGCAATAGTAGCCATCCCATTTTGTCCAATATTTTGATTGAAGCTGATGCTGAAACTCAACATTTGCACCTGACTGCTTACAACTTAGAATTTGGAATGCAAGTGAGCTTTGGTGCGAATGTCAATCAATCTGGAAAGCTTACCCTCCCCGCACCCATACTTGCTGACATTCTGGGAAAATTTCCTAACGGCAGCCTCACCTTAAAGAGTTCTTGTGAAATTATTAAAGGAAGCGGCGTTCCATCAGTCAGTGCCACTCTGAGTGCGTCAAGAAGCAAGCACACCATTCGCGGGCTAGCTGCGGACGAATTTCCGGCTATCCCCAGCGTTCAACAGAAACTTGTAACGCTTCCTGCTAGCGTGTTAATTTCTGTCCTAAAAGCTAGCTTATTTGCTGTAAGTTCTGAGGAAAACAAACGCATTTTAACAGGAGGGAATTTTCAACTCAGTCACGACGCAGACAGAGGACTCGATCAACTGAGAGTTTGGACGACAGATGGGCATCGGGTAGCAATGGTTTTAGGATTGAACGAAAGCAGCAATTCCTATCTTTTGAGCGGTCAAGTAGTTAATTTTACTGTCCCTGCTAAGGTACTCCGGTTATTGGAGCGTTCTTTGAATTCTGCTGACAAAGTTACGATTTACTATGAAGGTTTGCCAGAGGAACCTAGTAATTTTGTCGCATTCGAGTGGAATAATTGGCGGTTGACCACGAAGTTGCTAGAAGGGCAATATCCGGTTTGTGACCAAATTATCGCTCCCTATCGACCTGAATTTAGCCATCAAGTGGTGGTTGAGAGGCTGAGCTTTTTAAAAGCCTTAGAGAGGTTAGCTTCTCACAGCGACAAGTCTCACCTAACAGCTATTTTAGAATTCGATTTAGATGCCCAACAAGTGCGAGCATCACTCAACAATACTCTGAGTTCAGGAACTGAGACAGTTGATGCCAAACTATGGGGCTGTGAGTTTTGTCTCAAGTGCGACATCCGCTATTTGATTGATACAGCCAAAGCGATTTCCAGCTCTGATTTGCGGGTGTTAATGGCAACTCCTACCGCTCCCCTACTGATTGCACCGTTTGGAACGCCTGCGTCGGGTACAGAGGCTTTAGAGTGCGAATATATTGTCGCTCCGCAAGAATAGTCGTGCATGTGGGAGTGGCATCTAAATTTGATGCCCTCTCCTGCAAAAAATCGGAGCCTATTGCTGTATAAATTAGGAGGGTGTAAGTGGTTCTTTGCAACACTAAATTGTCTACAATGACCACATATGTTTTACTACTTTTTTTTGATGTAAGCAACGTTTTTGCTGGTAAATTAGTGAATTTTAATGTTTCTATCCCTTGGTTTAAATGAATTCGTAACCGCCGACAATTTTGCCTCTTCAAAACTCCCAATACCGCAAGTAAGCGGGGTGTAAATTGCCCCAGTTTTGCGCTCTGGAATCAGTTTCCACTTGCTCAAACTTTTTGCTTTCGATTTTTCCTTCATGCCGTAATACGGTTCAGTTATTTTTTTTTTTGTCCGAAGAGAGCGAATAGCGAAGCATAAGCCATTCGGGCAGGCTTTGCCAACGCAGTATCTATTTTTCACAGTGTTTTGTCTCCATGAGTGTCTTATCCCAAGCGTATTGCTTCATGCCGTGCTTTTTTGCTGTATCTCAGCAGCAGATGGTTTAGCAATTTTTCCTTGCGGTAGTGTGTTCGGCGCGCCAGTGCCAACAACTGAGCCAGGACTTACGCAAAAAATACTCGGTAACACTATTGGTAGCGGTAAAATGCACAATTTTTATACTACAGATAGAGCTTATGCGTAAGTCCTATGAGTTTAACTTCAGGCACGGCTCACGGCTCCCCTATCGGGGAATAGTTACCAGAAGTATTCTAACCACTCAAAATGTACCAACCACTGCACCCAATACGGTTCAGTTAATGTTTTTTTGTCATTGCGAGCGAATAACGAAGCAATCGCAGTATCTGTTTTTCACAGAGTTTTGTCTCCATGAGTGTCTTATCTGAACCGTATTGCCACTGCACCTCAAATACCGCCCCAAAAACCTACAAGAATTAGTGGGTCAAGACACCATCAAAACCACCTTGACTAATGCCATCACCTCGGACAAAATTGCTCAAGCTTACCTATTTACTGGCCCCAGAGGAACAGGCAAAACTTCAACCGCTCGCATTCTTGCTAAATCCCTCAATTGTTTGAATAGCAAAAAGCCAACCGCTACTCCTTGCGGGGAATGTTCAAGCTGCAAAACCATTGACTCCTGTTCAAGCTTAGACGTAACTGAAATCGATGCTGCCTCTCACAATGGCGTGGATGATGCCAGAGAATTAATACAACACAGCAACTTTGCTCCAGCGCTGAGCCGCTACCGCATCTGGATTTTAGACGAGTGCCACCAACTCAGTACCAGCGCTCAAAATGCTCTCCTCAAATGCCTTGAAGAGCCTCCGGCTCATGTGGTATTTATTCTCTGTACGACTGAAGCACATAAAGTCCTGCCGACAATTATCTCCCGCTGCCAAACTTTTAACTTCCGAGCCTTGTCAGTTGATGCTATTGTCGGACAATTGCACAAAATTAGCTCTACTGAATCTATTGAGATCGCAAGTGAGGCCATGCGGGTGATCGCTCGCACCTGCGACGGGGGGTTAAGAGATGCCCTACAATTACTTTCTCAGCTTTCACTGCTAAACTCAGAGATTACCCTAACTCAAGTTGCAGAAGTATCTGGCAGTATCAGCGAGCAAGAGTCGATCGCCCTTCTCAAAGCCATTCATTCGGGCGATACCCTAAGCGTACTGCAATCTTCGAGAACGCTCATTGACAGCGGCAAAACCCCTAAACTTATTCTCAGCAGCTTGCTAGCAGCAATGAGAGATTTGCTCATTGTCAAATCAACGCGCCACTGCCAGAATTTAATTGCAGGGCCAGTAGGCTACTCACAACTGCGATCGATCGCTCTTCATCTGGATTTTGAAACAATTGATGCGGCTTGTGCACAATTGCAGAAATCAGAATTTCAATTGAGAACTAGCACCAATGCAGCTACGTGGTTAGAAGTTTGCCTGCTGAACTTGATGCTGTCAAGCAAACCCGCTGCCCCCGAAACGCGATTGTCGGCAACTTTCCCATCTAATCCGCCTGACAATTTTGATAAAACCCCTCAAAAAATAGAGGCAGATTCTCCTGACTTTGAGACAACTTGGGCGCAAGTTGTAGCAGCAGCGAAACCAGGCAATCGTAGCCTCTTAAACCGCGCTCAAATTGCCGAACTTTCGGCTGATTTATGTGTGTTAGCAGTAGAAAGAAAATACGCAAACAAGTTTCAGAGTCACCTTAAATCCGTGCAGCGGATCGTTACTAAAGCTTTAGGCCGCTCTGTTACTGTAACTGTCAAACAACAGGAGGAGTTAGCAGCATGATTAGCATCCTAATTGGGAATGATACTTACGCAATTGAACGAGAAGTTGAAAATTTTAAGACTCAAACTCATCCTCTCTGGCGAGATTTCAACATCCACCGCTTCGATGCTTCTTCCCTGGATGCAGCCCTCTCTGCTGCTGCTTCAGTTCCTTTCGGCGGTGGAAACAAACTTATTGTCGTTGAAAATTGCGATTTCAAGCAATTTGGAGAAAGGGGGCTAGAATTGCTGCAAATTTTGCCCCAATTACCTGCTACAACGCACTTAGTCTTCACTGCTGCTGTTATCGACAAACGGCTCAAGGTAGTCAAGCATTTATTGCTGTTTGGTAAACTTAAGGAGTTTACTCTCATTCCCCCTTGGCGTACTGATTTAATTGAAAGTGCGATCGCTGCTACTGCTAAACACATGAATCTCTCAATTGCCAGAGATGCTGTCAGTTATCTAGCGGTAGCGATTGGCAACGATTCTGCTAGAAGAGTCAGTGAACTAGAGAAATTAGCCATTTATTCAGCAGGCGCTCGCATTACGAAAGAAGCTGCTAAAATCCTCGTTCCAGCTACCACAGCCAACTGTTTTCAACTTGCCGAAGCTCTTTTAAAAGGTCAAGCAGTGGCGGCAATTAAGGTGCTTGATGAATTGCTATCTCGGGCCGAGTTTCCTTTAGCAATTATTGCCACTCTACAAACTCAGTTTAAAACTTGGCTGTGGGTAAAAGCTACTATCAATTCCGACCAACAACGTTCTGATAGCGAAATTGCTAGTATGTGCGGAATTAGTAACCCCAAACGACTGTATTTCCTTAAGCAGGAGGTTAAGGAAGTATCTGCGAACTTCTTAAGTCGATCGCTCTCCATTTTGTTTGATTTAGAAATTGCTCTCAAAACAGGAGATAAGCCTGACTCGATGTTGCCTGCTTTCCTCAGCATCACTCAACTCACTCACCTTAAATAACAGGAAAGCGCTGCCGAGTTAATTCGGCAGTCTTTCATTAACAATCTTGGAGGCAAAAACTGCTTTGCAACACTATTGGTAGCAATAAGGTGCGCGGCGTACCCTACAGATAGAGTTTATGCGTAAGTTTTAATTAACTGTAGTGAGAAAGAAGTTGTTTGTCTCATTAATTTATCAAAGAAGTTTTTGAGTTTATTTATCGCACTAGGTCGCTATTTTTGTTTAATAACAGCTCATCTTTCCTGCATCATCCAAACCAGAAAGCCCAAGATTTGCTCAACAGGAGGTAGTGGATAATCTGTAAGGTCAATGGACGCGCATTGCTCTTCTAGTTTAAGAAACCGCCAGACAGTACCGCTAGTTACCGTTCCGTAAATCGTCGATATCGGCTGTTGCTTTTGTTGGTTAAAGCGTTGAGCTGCAACCATTTCTGCAAGGCATTGCCCAAGAGCCGGTTTAAGGTCTTCTTTTTTGGCTTCCACCAATATAACCGCAGGGGCTTTAATAAATAGTTGCTCCGGGGAACGACTAAGAAGAAAGTCAACATAGCCTGTGAGTTCAGCCTCCGGTTCTACATTGAATTCTTCGCCTGAAAAAACGCTAATCTGTCCTTGAAGTTGGCGTTTTACTTCTAGTAACACAGGATTGATAATCCCCTCCGAACGAGCTTTTTCGCTACTCACCGCGATCGCCCAGGGAATCGTTTCTTTAAGAGTATCCTGTAGTAAAGGGCTAGGAGTGACAGGGGAAATTTCTGGTAAGAAACGCGAGCCTTCAATGATTGTGAGATGGAAATCATCTACAGCTTTGCTGAGAGTAAATTTACTGTAAGGCATAGGTTTATTATTCTTAATTGGATACTATAACACTTCTGCGTTAAATGAGGTACATCTGGTAATTGGTAATTGGTAAGCTGTCGCGTCTTTAAATTATATACTTCAATCCTTGTAGAAAAAGCGTAAAAATTTCTCCCTCTCTCCCCTTCTCCCTCTCTCCCCCTCTCCCTCTCTTCTTTGCTACATTCCAACCTTCAACTCCGAACTGCACTCTCTTCCCCTCTCCCTCTCTCCGCCTCATTCCCAATAGACACTTTAAATGCGTAGCAGCTTAATGGGCAGTTGACGCCTCACTTGCTTGAGAACCGCTATATACATAGCAAGTGTACTGTGTTAATGCTAGCGTCTCACGGGGCAGGGTAATCGCGCAGTGAGCCAGAGACCTACCGTTTCCCTAGTTCCTGAACCCAAACCCATAATTGCCAGCAAATTCAGTCCGACTCCCAGTTGGTTTGTTTGGAATTTCCTCTCTCCTTCTTTTTCCTACCTATCGGTAGTAAGAGAGAAAAGATTCATTCTTAGAGTGACCAATGCCTCCCAATTATATCAACCTTCTTTCCCAACTAATAGCCAGACATGATTTTCACCCAAATAACTTTCCAGAAGCAAGCCATTTGCAGCCAACTGCAACAGCCGATTTGTGTGAGTTTTTAGGCGAAGAGGTTATTTATCAGACAATCGCGACTGCTACAACTCCTAAGCTCTACAAAATTCCTCAAGACTTGCCGCCTTCAATAATTTCTGCTTTGCACAGCCAAGGCATTCAACAGCTTTATTCGCACCAAATTAAAACACTCAAAGCCGTGCGCCAGGGCAAAGATGTCATCCTCAGCACAGCAACAGCTTCTGGCAAATCTTTAAGTGCGTACTTGCCTATTTTAGAGGGCATTCTCCAACATCAATTTACTGCACTCTCTATTTATGGCTTGAAAGCTTTAACAGCCGACCAAAGTCAAAAACTTGCCGATTTGCTCCAACTGATTCCTGAGCCTGCGCGCCCGCGCCTTGCCCTTCTAACTGGAGATACTCCTCCCAAAACCCGAGAACAATTATTAGCTGCAAATCCCAGCATAATCAGCGCCACACCAGAGTTAATTCACTATGCGCTGAAAGGCGTTCACTGGAGTCAGCCTTGGCAGCATTTTTTAAGTCGCCTCCGCTATATTGTCCTAGATGAAGCTCACACTTTTAACGGAGTTTACGGAGCTAACATGGCTAGCTTAATTCGCCGCTTAAAATTGGCAGTAGACGAGCGCGGAGGTTCTTCTCAAAAACTGCAATTCCTGATATTGAGTGCTACCGTTGGCAATCCCGTTAAATTAGCGAAGTTACTATCTGGTAGAAGTCGAAAGCGAAATATCAATAAACCCGAGCGGTTAGTTTGGATTAACTCTAGCGGAGCTGCTGTCCCAGAACGGCAATTAATTGTTACTAAACCGACTCATGATGCTAATTCAGATGTTGCTCGCATCATTATGTTTTTGTTGCAGCAAGGGCAAAGCGGAATTTGCTTCAGTAACGGCAGACAAGCAATTAAGAACTTGTGGGCAACTTTTAAGCAAGAAGCTGTAACTCAAACTAACTCGGGAATTGAGTCGCAAGTAGCAATTTTCTACGGCAGTTTAACAAGCGAGCGCCGCATGGAAATTATTAACTCTTTGCAGTCAGGAACAGTTAAGTGTATCCTCAGCACTAGCGCTCTCGAAGCAGGAATTGATTTGCCTCAACTTGACTTTGCTATTATTAGGGGATGGCCGGGAAGCTTGCAAGCTTTTAGGCAGAGGGCTGGCAGGGCTGGTCGCGCCAACTCCGGTTTAATTGTCTTCATTCCTATTGCACAATCACCTTTGGATAACTATTTTGCCGAGCGCCCTGAATTGTTGCTGTCGGCCGAATCTGAATTGGTGAGCTTTAATGCCAATTATCCCATAGATATTGCCAAACATTTGATGTGCGCGGCTGTCGAAACAGGCATTCCTGCCAGTAAGCTCAAGCACTACTTTGGCAAGAGCGCTCCTCAAATTGCAACGGCTTTAATTGAGCAAGGTGTTCTTCACAGAAGCCGGGATAAATTATGGGCTAAGGGCTTTCCCCATAAAGATGTAAACTTTCGAGGGGGAACGGGTTCTAGCACGATACAACTGGTGGATGCGGAGACTCAAGAAGAGATTGAACTCCTCAGTGCGGAGATTGCTTATCGAGAGGTATTTCCTGGTGCTATTTACCGCACGCAAAACTCAGACGGCTGTTTGGTGACTTATACTTCGCGCTCGCTCTTGAATGGCAAAGCTATTTTGCAAAACACCCCTGAAACTCGACTGTTTACTGTAGCGATTAGCCACACTGATACCAGCCTCAAGCAGAATTTGAGTTTGCCTCAACAAATCCCGTTGATCATTCCAGAAGTTGAAGGAAATGTTCAAACCAATTCAACGGATAGTAAGGCAATTCCAGCTCAAGCTATTCTGGAACTGGTCTGGGGAGAAATTAGCCAACTCGTCACTGGTTATCAATTATTAACTCGCAATTACGAGTTAACTTGTCTCAATAGAAAGTGTGTCAATTACAAAGAGCATTTACCAAAATGTACTGCCTGTCCTGTTTGTGGCAAGAGAACTCGCTCTGCTGAGCTAACATCGGTTCTTAATGAGGTAAACTTTGAGCAACCTTACGAAATAAAATTTGCGACTCCTGTACTGCAAATTAGTTTTAATTCCCCGGTTGAATGTTATCTGCAACAGGTAGTAACAGCTACTCGCCAGGAATTGCTTCAATCTCAACAGGAGATTCCGCCCGGATATCAGCAGTTGTGGGAGTACCCCGCGAATTTGTTGGCTATTCACAGTTTCTGCCATCAAATTTTAGCAGCTTTACCTCTGACTATTTTGGCTTCACCTAATGATGTGAATTTTCTAGTAGAGAAGAGAGGTGCAAATGACTATGCAGGACTCTTTTACGATTTAGCAGAAGGAGGTTCGGGAACCTCGGAAGCTATTTTTCGTTCTCTCCCTCAATTAGCTCATGCGGCTGCTGAGTTAGCCCGCAGTTGTTCTTGCAGTTCTGGCTGTCCTAAATGTTTGATTCAGTCGGGATGCCCTGATGGTAACAAAGCTTTACTCAAGCAGGTGGGGCTGCTGCTGTGCGAAGCATTTTCTACTCCTCAAATATCAAAATAATTGGTGGAATAGACGGCTGAGAAATGGGAATGGGGAGAGAGAAATAGGGAAAATGGGAGTGGGGAATAGAGTGTAGCTTTTTTCAAACAAAAAAGCTACGCTCTATTCCCAATTTGTTTTTACTGTTTTCATTAAACAAGACGCTGCTTGCATCAACATAAAATTGTGCGAACCGCTACTGCGGTTTTTAGGGGTGCATTTTTCAGACTTGTACTCATGAAAAACAAGCTTGTCTTGCCAATCATTGACTCCCAAATTAGAGAGTCAACGCTGTTACATTTCAGAAATCAACCCTATAAACAAAAGAAAAAGCAAGCTTTAATCCCCAACCTCACACGAGATTTAAAGCATGGCTGGCTTTTAACAATTCTCGCACAAATAGACCGATGTTTATGGGGAAGGTGGGATTATTGGGCTTTGTGTCAAGCTGTCCCCGCTCATGCCTGGATGCGGTGGAAGATGGAGCCAATGCTAGCCATTCTGGAAAACAGAAAACCCGAAAGCTTACCCAAATTTGTAATTGAGGAAACTTTGCCAGCAGAACCGATTCCCCAAATTGAATGGCAGCATTCTCCTGCCGCAGAAGCCATGTTAGATAATAGCCTCAATTGCATTCCTCAACATGGAGAATGGAAAACTTGGTCAGCTTGGGACTATTTGGAGTTTTTCTTGGACTGGGTTTTGTTCGCATTCGGACATCCAGCTTATAAAATGTTACCCAAAGAACCCGCCGGCTGTGAAGGTGCATCAATGCGTCTCTATCAGATGTTTGACCTATCAATTCTCATGCTATATCCTGAAGATTATATGGGCAGACTGCTACCCCAAATTTGCGGAAAGACTGCTCAAAAAAGTTCAGGGTTTTATCCGACACCCTTAGCTTTGTGTCAGTTCATATCTAAGTTAGTCAGTGGTGATAAAACAGAGCGAATTTCCAGCTTCAATGAACCTGCGTGCGGTACGGGTGCTTTAATGTTAACACAGTCGAATTACTGTCTGAGCGGTATCGGTCAAGATATAGACCCTACTCTGTTAAAATGCGCTTTGTTTCAGTTTTATCTGTTTTCACCTTGGCTGGCTGTTCCGATTTGGTGGTTGGGTCAAACTGATTTGCTCCTTGGCAATACTTTAAGTAGCGATCGACCCCAATCAATGAACGCCACTTATTGGTACAATGAGTGGTTTGAGCCTGTCGAGTCTCAGGCTAAAAATCATACTGATTGTCCAGTCGAACATGAAATAAGTTCAGGAGAAAGCTCAGAAGTTATTGATTTGAATGAGAAGACATCAATTCACTCAAATCCAGTAATTCAAGAAGTTGTTAAGGGCAAACGCCGATCCAGAAAAACGACAACATCTCCTCACCAATTTACGCTGTTTAATTTGGATGATTTCTAGCCCAATACGTACCTAATTCTCACTTGTGGCGGCGGGCGTAATGTTATGAGTAGGCTGGACTTCTGAAGCGAAACTGATTGTAGAAACTGCTGCTTTGAGGAGTTGTTCCGCCCAATCTGCTACAGCCAGCCCTTGAGTTTTAGCCGCATCTTGCATCTGGGCTTGCAGGTGTATCGGGAGCTGTAGAGTTAAGGTAAAAGTATCTCGTTGGGCTCGTCTTGCCTTTTTGACTAACTCTGGCTCGATCCATCGATCGAGCCACAATTTACATTTAGATCCTCGTTCGTTACCATCTTTCTCAATAAAGCTTAGTTTGCCTAGCTTTTGACAATAAAAACTGTGAGGGTCGTCTTGAACAGGCTCAAAACTGCAATGATAGCAATTCCAGCAGCTTCGGCATTGAGTTTCTGTCTGACTGGATGTTGCTCCCAATCCCTCAGCATTCTCTTGAGTGGCTGCTGAAATCTCACGGTTTGACGATGGATGATTGGCCCAAAGAGTTCGTTGGTTTTTGGAACTGTTCTCGTTGTTAGACTTATTCCTCGAATTTTTTTTCTGGTGTTCTTCAACAACTCGGGCAACGTGAAAAGCCGTAAGTTTGCCGTTAGGAGCAGTAGAAACGGCTTGGGCCCAAGCCCTAGGCTGCTCTTGGGAGGGTAGTGCTGTTAGAGGGCGAACTTGGCGCTCATTGGCGGGAAGGATTTGTGCGCCATGGCGCACATTTTCATAGACGGTTGCCGCTTCAATCAGTTGGTAGGCCCAGCGACGAGACATTTCCCACCGATTAGTGCAATAGTCTTCAAAAGTCGAGAAGTCTTGTCGGTAGAGGCGGCGATCCCGGATCTGGCGCAAAGCTTGCCCTATTTCCCAGAAAGCTTTCAAGCTCCGTTCGACTGTAGCTTCCAAGCTGCTTAATTCTAATGCTTCAGCATCAGTGAGCGTACTGCTGTGGGCAGACAAATCTTTAGCGTCGGCTTTGTTTAGGTGGCAGTCCTGTGCAACTCTCGCAGTGAGTTCAGCGCTGGGAACAACAGAGAAGTTATGTGCATCAGAACCGCGAACTGTGTTGGAGGATGACATTGATGTTCCGTCCGTCTTGCGCGGTGCAAGATTAAGTATTGCATAATGCAATGGTAGTTGCGTAATCGATTAAGGCTGTGATTGCTCAAATTTTGTAGAAAGGGCGTAAAATAGCGAAAAAGTATCGGCTTCAACGCAGCAGAAAGTAAAATAGTGTACGGTAAAAGCGTTAGTTGACATCCTCCGGGTGCGTTCGCGCGCGGGGATTCCCAAGACCACTCTTTGGGCTTCCTCTTTCCACTACTCGGCTTACACTCGGAGGAGTCTCCTCAGCCAAACTCTTGTCGGTGTCTCGCAAGGGCGTTAGTTCCCGTGTGCCCCAGGACTTTAAACCTAAATTTTCGGTAAGCAATTGTGACTGTTAGCTCTGTATCTTCTCTTATACTCGATCGCCAAAAGCGGCTGACTCAGTTGATCGAGCTGCTGCTGAAAGAAGGCTGGACTCAAAGCGCTTTAGCGTCCGCTATCGGAGTAGATTTTTCAACCGTATATCGGTGGTTAAAAGGGAAAACGATACCCGAATCCGATTCTAAGAACTTTCGGCAACTGGCAAAGTTAAGCGGTGGCAGTACCAAGACTCTGCAACTTTATTTGGATGGAGAAATATCCCTATCAGTTTATCAACGCGGTTTGGATGAGGTGGCGATCGGTCAAGTGAGTGGCAGCAAGAGGGTAGGCTCTGAAAAGATTAAAAAAGAAGTTTTAGCAAAGATTTATTCCCTCGATCCAGATGATATTGCCGATATCATTTCTTCCTCAGTAGCATTTTTAGCCAAACTTGTATAATTAGGTAACAAGCAGCCTACACCCTCACGGTTTTCGGTTGAGAAGCCGGAAAAGTCAGCGTCTCATTCTCCATTCCCCCCTGACTTCTGGCGATCGCCGCTATTGCTCAGCCTTTTATAATCTGAGCAATGTACCTCCTTACTCTATCCGACCTCAATCAAACTATTCATACTAGCCCACTACAAGAGCCACCTCTTGTTCCTTCCTATCTGCAAGAACGCTTGCAACTGCTTGTCAAGCAAATTTTAATGGGATTACCTGTCGAGCCAATTCTCAACAGTCACCCCCAGTTCCAGCAGTGGGTTTTTCAGCTCAAAGAACTATCCCCATCACTATTTTTACCGCAGCGAAAACTGTTTGTTGACATTCCAATTCAAACAAAACTAGACCCAACAAAAAGGGAAGTGGCAGAAGAAAACTCTTCCCCTTCTCCTCCATTCAAAGTGATACAAGTCCGTACAAATGTGGGTTTAGTCAAAGGAACACCCAGACTATTTGAGTGGGCGATTCGCCATCCTGTACTGACTTGGCAAGACCGAGTTAAGTTATGGGTAGCTGCCGAATTCTTTGATATCGAGCCTCACAAGCTACAACTGATTGTTTTGGCACTTCACCCGACTCAACCAGCAAAAAAAGTTCAGTTTGCTTGGGATAGCAAACAACACCGAAAAACTCAAAATTGGCTTTTGACTACCATTGAACGAGAGACAGAACAAACTGTTTTCAAGCTCAATGGTTATCTAGCAGCTCAACCAAAGGAAGTAGCAACAGCTATCAATTTGGATGAAATCAATTTGGATGAAGTCAACGAAGTGTCGATCTAATTTGTTCAGACTTTATGACTCTCCTGGATTTGTGGTGGAAACGGTATTGTGAGCCTTTCACCCGGGCTTTCCGGACCGCATCACTAGAATTTTTATGCTCACCTAAAACTCAGGAGAACCGACTTTATTACCATCCTCCTATCGAGAGACATCCACCTTCCGACGAAATTGCCCAAGAATTAATACTTTTCTTCTCTCCATAGGAGGATGACACTCTTTAATATGAGGAAAAATAATATATAATGGATAAAATGTAGTAGGAATCTTAGCCGTGACTGCAATTACCCCCACCCAACCAAAAACAAGCCAACTAAAAACCATCCTCATAGTTGAAGATGACCCGATGATGCAGCTCGGTCTACAGCATATCCTCAATCACCAACCCCATTTAACAGTAGTCGCACAAGCTATTAACGGTAACGAAGCCGTCAGTGCCACACTGCAACACCAACCAGACATTGTGCTGATGGACATTGACTTGCCCGGAATCGACGGTATTGCAGCCGCGCAGCAAATCAGAGCCGCACTGCCCAATACTCGCATCCTGATGCTCACCCACCACAGCAATCCAACTCAGGTAATGGCGGCTTTGTCCAGTGGCGCTCACGGTTACTGCGTTAAAGGCACTAACGCAGAACAACTTCTAGCAGCGATTACGGCTGTGCAAGAAGGTGGCAGCTACTTAGACCCTAAAATTGCCGACTGCGTGCTGCAAAATCTCAAAACGCCACTGCCCGATAGCTATGCGAAGGACGACATTAAGCTGACAGAACGGGAAATGCAGGTTTTGCAGCAGCTAGTTGAGGGTAAAAGCAATAAACAAATCGTCGCTCAACTAGGAATGAGCGTCCACACCGCCAAAGGTCATGTAGAGATGATTATAGCTAAATTTGAAGCGAGCGATCGCACCCAGGCTGCCGTTAAAGCACTGCGTTTGGGGCTGGTTTAGGGGTGCATCTCAGTTTTGCACATATATCAAGTGGAAAGTTGACCATTGAGATAAGCACAGCGCAGAGAAAGGATAG
>NZ_JAUBRM010000063.1:0-43305 GCF_036701905.1 Microcoleus sp. MON2_D5 | reverse complement strand
GTCTACACAGTCTCTTATGCTTATTTTGTTAACTTTGTCAAGTTCATATTATACCAAATTAGATGAGCTTACCCTGTGTAAGCAAGGCCCCGATTGTAGAAGGCTCCTGCATCTTTAGGATTGAGTAGAAGGGCTTGATTGAAATCGGCAATGGCGCGATCGTATTCCTTTTTATAGTAGTAAGCCCTCCCCCGATTGTGGAAGGCTGCTGCGTATTTAGGATTGAGTATAAGGGCTTGATTGAAATCGGCAATGGCGCGATCGTATTCCTTTTTATCGTTGTAAGCACTGCCCCGACTGTAGAAGGCGTCTGCGTATTTAGGATTGAGTATAAGGGCTTGATTGTAATCGGCAGTGGCGCGCTCGTATTCCTT
This sequence comes from Microcoleus sp. MON2_D5, assembly GCF_036701905.1. NCBI lineage: Bacteria > Bacillati > Cyanobacteriota > Cyanophyceae > Oscillatoriales > Microcoleaceae > Microcoleus > Microcoleus sp. MON2_D5. Next base: position 42,931 of record NZ_JAUBRM010000063.1, on the reverse strand, counting down.
TTTATAGTAGTAAGCAATGCCCCGGTTATGGAAGGCTTCTGCATTTTTATGATTGAGTATAAGGGCTTGATTGTAATCGGCAATGGCGCGATTGTATTCCTTTTTATCGTTGTAAGCAATGCCCCGATTGTTGAAAGTCGCTGTATTTTTAGGATTGAGTATAAGGGCTTGATTGTAATCGGCAATGGCGCGCTCGTATTCCTTTTTATAGTAGTAAGCAAGGCCCCGATTCTGGAAGGCTTTTGCGTATTTAGGATTGAGTATAAGGGCTTGATTGTAATCGGCAATGGCGCAATCGTATTCCTTTTTATAGTAGTAAGCGCTGCCGCGATAGAAATAGATAGTGGCTGGGTCAAGTGCAGCTTTATTTGGTTTAGCCACTGAAAGTGCTACCGTTAGTTGCTTAATAGCATTATCCCAATCATCCGCTGCATAAGCAGACACCCCCAATGTCACCAACGTTAAATATTTCAGTTCCTCCGCTAAATTGACTTGTATCTCAAAACTTTCTAGCGAAGCCACCGCCATGTTGCGAGGTTCTCCCTGCACTTGCTTACCTACATCGATATAATCCTTTGCTGCTGAAAGAATCTCAAAATTCACGCTGACTGCTGCTTTCTGCTGCGTCTTGCCATACCAACCCCAAATCACAATATCCGCATTTTTATTCTTGCCCAATTCCCGCGCTTTATCTTTACCTTCCTGCTGAGTAATCGCTTGTTTGAGGGGCTGAATTTTCACGGTTGGGTAATTTTTAGTTGCATCCTGCAAATTCTGTAAAATCGTTTCTGTGACGCGATAATTTTTCGCATCCACCCCATCAAACTCCGCTAACAGAACCGTTACAGTTTGGGTTTTTTGTTCGCAGTGTTGTATCAGACATAGAGGTGATAACTGAGGTTGTAGAAAATGTAAACCTATACCGCCACCACCGAGACTCAATAACCCGATCGCCCCTGCAACTAGCCAAAGCCTTGTTGTCCTTTGCGGGATCTCCTCCGAAGTTCGGGTTATTTCGGAGGGCGTTACTTTTTTAGTTTGTCTGCAAAGTTAAAAAACGTGGGAAATACCCGCCGCAACAATCCTGCCGTATCCAACTCCATCTCATAGGAAATTAATCCCGGCAACAACGGAATCGCTGCTTTGAGTTTTCCCGCCGCCGGAATTCCCGGCTTACTCAATTCCGCTTTGATTTCCTGTAACACCTTCATCAATTCGGCATTACTCTGAACCGCAGGTTGAATCTCCAGAAACTCCACTTCCTCCACCAATTGACTCGCAACTATTTCCGCATCCGCTTCGGGAATCGTCAATCCGGCAATTTCCGCCCCCCAGCGCTGCCAATACTCTCGTTCCACGCTACCGATATCTCTTTTCAGTTTATCAATTCCCTGCTGAATCCGTACCTTTTGCGCGTCTTCAGCCAACCGTTTCGCTTCTTCCTGGCAAGCGAGTTGATCGTAATACTTTTCCACTTCAGATTGCAGGTGGGACAGGCGCTTGCTAATCATCGAAAACTCCAAATAATATAATCAGTTTAAATCTCATATTCTCATTATACAGCTCGACATCCGCATCTATTTTCCTCTTTTCTCCTACTTCATCTTCAAAATCTTCTGTGCCGCACTTTCAGATACCGGCATCACCGATAACCGATTGCCTTTCCTCACCAGCAAAATCTCATCAGCGCTAAACTTTTGTTTCAGTTCATCCAAAGATATTAACTTAGCAAACTCCTCAACAAACTCCACTTTCACAGTTTGCCAGCGAGGAGCATCAAACTGCGATTTAGGATCGTAATATTCGCTATTCATATCGAACTGACTCGGATCTGCAATCCCAGCTTCCACGACGCGCACTAACCCGACAATACCCGGAAATTTAGTATTAGAATGGTAAAAAAATACTAAGTCTCCCCGACTCATTTCTCGCATAAAATTGCGCGCTTGATAGTTGCGAACGCCATCCCAAATCGAAGTGCGATCGTGCTTCAAATCCCCAATACTGTAAACATCAGGCTCCGACTTCATTAGCCAATAATTCATACAATTTATTCACTTTGGTTAGCCGCCAAATATTCTTGAATATTATCTAAACACTGCTGCATAGCTTTTTGCATAAAAACCAGAACTAGCAACAACCCAAGCGGATAGAATACCGGAGAAGTCAGCATAAAATAAAACTCCCAATCAATCCGAGTTCCCTTTGCTGTAGCAGTGAAATTCCAATCTCCGCCACCCGACTCAATCAGTAGAGAAATCGGAAACTTAAACCCTCTAACCAGCCGGTAGCTTTGTCTTTCTGGCTTTTTGAAAGTAATAATTTCTTCATCAATCACCGAAGTGTCGGAATTTTCTATCCGCCGCACCCCGCCTTCACGCATCTCTCCACCATCTGCCATCTCAGCTTTAATAATTGCTGGAATTGGGCCATATCCGCGAAAGACTTTGGGCAGATTTGACAGGGACGTAACAAAATCAAAGACTACTTCAGGCGATGCAGCAATTTCTACTAATGCGTTCGTTTTAACTAACATTTATTCCTCCCCCCATCTGATTGGATAATGACCTGTGAGTTAAAAGTGCGTAATTTTAATTATAAAATATCCTTCCGCTTCTGCAACCACAGAGTCAACATCAAATAAACCAAAATATGCACGCACAAAATACCCCAATTTAAACTCAAATTCTCCCAGTTAGGAGCGTAAACAGGAGTAGGCTCAAACGGCTGAGGAAGCGTACTCCCGTCCGGTAATGTAGTAGGCGCGGGAACCATCCCATTCACATTAACTAAAGAGCCGTAAGCACCCACAGACCAGCGGCTTAACATCAGCCAAGAAAACTTGCTCGCCGCACCTTCCATCTTAAACAAAACTCCAGAAAAAATAATCTGAGGCAGCAATAAGAGAGGCAAAGCGCTATTAGCTTGAGAGCTATTTTTAACAATCGCGGAAACGACTAATCCGAGACTTATGCAGCTCATCAAAGTTAGGAATGTGGTAATAGTTGCCCCCATCGCCCAGGAAATAAAACTAGGTTCGGGAGATTTAAAAGCAATCAGAATAACTCCTACCATTAACAGTGTTTGCAATACTGCCAAACCAGAAAGTATAAAAATTTTTGAACCTAAATAAGCAAACAATCCTAAATTGACCAAACGTTCTCGCAGATAAATAGCAGATTCCTTAACAATTTCTTGCAGAGAAGTTGCCAGCCCTACCCAAATCGCCGCACAGGTAAATACAAATAAAACTCTCAGCGCTAAAGGTGCTAAAGTTGCCTCCGGTGCGCCAATTAACGGGTCTTTATCTCTGACGGCTAGCCGCAGCAAACTAATGCCGATCGGCGCTGTTAAAAGAGCTAAGCTTAAGTTAACTAAGTCACGGGAAACGAGTTGAAAATAGCGTTGCGCCAGCAAAACGAGTTGTTTTACAAAAGATTGAGATTTTGGTGCAGAAGGTGCAGAAGGTATTTTTGCATTAGCGTTGCCTGTGCTGAAGTGGTTGACAATATAGCGCTGATAGTATGGAGATTTATTAAACTTTTCTGCCCAGCTTTGAACGTTGGTTTCTCCTGTTTCTAATTCGTTGTAAATGTCTGCAAAATCGCCAGTTTTGACATCGAAAAAATCGAGTGCTTCCCTAGGGGAGCCGAAGTAACAAAGGCGTCCGCCGCGACCCATAAAAACAATACGATCGCACATCGTGATATTTGCCGTCGCGTGAGTCACCAGAATCACCGTCCGGCCTTGATTTGCCAACTTTCGCAGCAGTTGCATCATCTTCTTATCCAAACCCGGATCGAGTCCTGAAGTCGGTTCGTCTAAAAAGAAAAGTTTCGGGTCTGCTAACAGTTCAACTCCGATGCTGACCCGCTTCCGCTGTCCGCCGCTAAGCTGTTTTACCAAAGCCTTGCGGCGGTGAGTCATTTCAATATCTTCTAAAGTTTTTGCGACTACCTGCTTGACATCTGTATCGGGAGGTAAGCGCAATTTAGCTGCATAACTCAAGACTTCTTCTACAGTCAAATCTGCGTGCACAATATCATCTTGAGGCACGTAACCGATTTGATTGCGGTAAATATTGAAGTTTTGGCGCAGGTTGTCACCGTTGAGAAACACAGCGCCGTTAGTAGTTTTTTCGATGCCTAAAAGCGTCCGCATTAAGGTAGATTTACCCGCACCGCTACCGCCGACTAAAGCCACAAACTGCCCCGGTTCGATCGCCAAAGTGATGTTATCCAAACGCTTCGGAATCACCAGACTGTCAGCATCCAAACGAATTTGATGGCCCGAGTCTTGCATCTGCAACTCACCGCTGCGGTAAGTTAGAGTAAACGGGCCGATCCGAATTGCATCTCCCTCGGACAACTGTACAGAATTTGTCACTCGCTGACCGTTAACAAAAACCCCGTTAACGCTGTGGTCTCGCAAAATATAATTGCCGCGACTGTCTTGGTCGATTGTCGCGTGGCGTCTAGAAACAAGCGGCGCATCTAATTGCAGCGAAGCGTTTGGATCGCGGCCCAACAAAACCGACCGATTCTTAAGAAGAATTGACTGCTTGCTTGGGACAGCAACCTGATTCGCCAGCGGATTAAAATAAGTCAGCAAAACTTGATTTTGAGGATCGAGACCGATTTTAATTTCAGTGCCATTTTTCAGACAATAACCGTCATTGGGAGTGATGCGAGTGCGATCGACAAATAAGCCATTAGTGCTCGGCCGCTGACCGTCACCGTCGTAAATCCAGTAATTATCCCCAATTTGGCGCAAAACAGCGTGAACGCCGGAAACTGCGCGCCAAGCTTCGGGAATGACTAAATCAGCACGAGTGCGATCGCGCCCCAATAAGTGCTGCTGCTGTTTTAACTCTAACTGTAAAATTTCCCCTTGATTGCTTAATACTATATAAGGTCGATCGCTTAAAGCAGTCAGTTGTCCTATATTGCCTGTCATACTTCAATCGCGGTTTTTGCACTCACTTTCGTCAGCATATCAAAAGTAGGACAACAATACACTTATATTAAGCAAGTCTATTTGGCAACAACCGACAAACTGCGAAGCCGATTAATGGCCGCAGCTAATTCAAACCGCCGAAACATGGCAAAATCTCCTTCAGGAAAAGGCGATAAAATATCCATCCCCTGCGCCTCAATATCCGCCATCACCAAATCTATGATTTCCGACAAAGTGCGTTTTCCGTCCATGTATTGCTGCTTAGCATAAACCATTGCCGCAGCGATCGCCCTTAACTGTCCGCTGTCCACAATTTGCTCAACAGCACCCAAATCAATATCCTCAGTTCCAAAAGCCAATTCATCAACATCCCGCACCTTCACCCGCACATCTCGCCGTCCCCGACTCGGATCTAAACTAGCAGGAATCGGCACTCTTTGAGTAATCTCACCAAAAGTTTCTCCCCCTTCTGCCGCCCGGCTAATCGAGTAATTTTTAGCAATTTCTTTAGCTTTTTCCGTCACATTATATGCTTGAAAGTTATCCATTGAAATCACAGTATCCGCCACATCAAAATAATCGCCGCTTCCGCCCATGACTAAAATAGTCGATACGCCATAATCCACATACAATTGTTTAACTTTATCAATAAACGGCGTAATCGGTTCCTTATCCTTAGCGATGAGTTCCTGCATTCGGCGATCGCGAATCATAAAGTTCGTCGCCGCCGTATCCTCATCCACTAATAAAACAGGCACTAAATCCCCTTCTGAAATAGCGACTAATTGCGTCTCTAAAACAAAAGACTGAGCTTCTTCCTTCTTCCCTCTTCCTTCTTCCTTCTTCCCTCTTCCTTCTTCCTTCTTTCTTCTCCCCACTTCCAAAGCCTCAATAATATTAGCAGCTTGCGACGTGCTACCGCTCGCATTTTCCGTATAAAATTGTACAGTATCTATACCTTGTGGCAAGTGGTTAATAAACGGCGAAATATCAACTCCCGCCACACTTCTGCCATCTTCCGCTCTAATTTTAACCGCCGCCGGATTAGCCACCACAAATTCCCTACCATCTCCCGGAATTCGGTTGTAAACTCCCAACTCGATCGCCCTGAGTAAAGTTGATTTGCCGTGATAGCCGCCTCCAACAATCAAAGTAATGCCAGCGGGAATACCCATCCCGGAAATCAAACCGCGATTCGGACAATTAAACTCAACTTTTAACGACGGCGGCGACAGAAAAGCCACAGCATTATTTAACAAAGGCCTGTTGTCAACACCGCTGCGGCGGGGTAAAATAGCACCGTCAGCAACAAACGCAACTAATCCGTTATCAGCTAACTGCTGCCGCAACCAGTCAGCATCTTCTACAGTTTCAACATGACGGCGACATTTCGCAGCATTTAAGTTAGCATACTTCAGAGAATTGCTGACAATTTGCGGAATATCTTCGCACAGCATTTCAGCAGCTTGTCGCCCTAAGATACTGCGTCCGCCCGCTGGAAGTCCGACGGCAAATCGCAGTTCAACTCCTCCTAAATCTTCGATATTGGATGTATTTGACGAAATGATAAATGCGGAAGTTCGCTCTAAAACTTCTTGTCCGAAGCCAGTCACTGCAATCATACCGCTTTTCCCAGTGCCACGCTTGCTGCTGATGCTATTTGCTGCTCGGTCAAACTGGCGAGTTAGGTAATCTCGCAAGGCTATTTCTCGACTGCGGGAATTGAAAAGTTCGCGGGGAAGTTGAGCAATGTTTGGCGGAACTATGACTCTAAATTTACTGGGAGAAGCAAACGGATCTCCCTGCACGTAATCAATAATTAATGTGAATTCAGAAAAGTCGTAGTTACCTTGAATGTCTTTGTAGGCTTTGTAGCCTCGATTGTCTAGTTGCAGTAAATGCCGTTGCAAGGTTTCTTTGTTAGTCATTAGTTATTAGTTATTAGTGGGTCGTTGGCAGTATCAATAACAGTCATCATGCCCAATGCCCCATGCCCGATGCCCCATCCCCAATTCCCAATTCCCCATGCTCAATTCCCAATTACTAATTACCTAATTCCAATAATTTAGCCACGGCATTAACAACAATTTGAGCAGAACCGGCGAAAAAAGGTCGATCGATAGTTGCTAATCTATCGCTAGATTGGTGATAGTGGGGCGATCGCAAATTTGCAGTATCCGTCACCAACACAGCACCAATTCCTTTATACCAGAAAGGCGCGTGGTCGCTCCGCAAAACATCGGGAGTCAGCAACCCTTTCAGGGGAACCGGCAGCGCCACCACCGGCGGCAAATCGGCTTTTCCAGACTCCGCAAAACTTTTCAATAGCAGCGGATGTTCCGCATCCCCAATCACAGCGATAAACTCGCCTTTGTCGGGAGAAGTTACCCCCGATGCTTCTAAAAAAGGTTGCGCTGTCAATCCTTCGGGATATTGCTGGCATCCGGGCGTGCGGCAGGCATAACCTACCATATCTAGGACGATCGCTCCCTGCAAATTTTTTAACCGCGCGTCGCTACCTGTAAATGCTAAACTGCCTAAAAGTCCGAGTTCTTCCCTGTCGAAAAAAGCTACTTGCAATGTCCGAGGCGTGGGACGAGAACCCAGCAATCTTGCTACTTCTAAAACTACTGCAACTCCCGTGGCATTGTCGTCAGCACCTGGGGAGTTTGGTACAGTATCGTAGTGTGCGGCCACTAAAATTGCACCGGCGTTTGAGTCAGTGCCTTTTCTCTCAGCGAAGACATTGATTCCGCGATCGAACGGCTGCAACTCTGCGGAAAATCCTAATGTTTGCAATTGCTGGGAAATGTAGTCTCTCGTAAAAGAGCGAGATTGTTCTCCATCCCGTTCTCCTGCTAAACTATCGACGTGTTTCCACAAGCGCGACGGGTCAATTTTGGGCTGAAAAAAAGTATTTTTTTCAGCAGGAAGCGGTAAGGGAGACGGGTTTTGGGAAGTGTGGATATTGCGATCGATCCCTAATTCGGGTACACCCGACAACCGCTGCCACGAGTCAGAACGCCAACCCACAGCCGCCACCGCAACTAGAATAAATAGCGCTATCCAAATCAATTTTTTCATCAGTAAGTCTATTTGAGATTTTAGACAGGGCTTACGCACTCCTCGCTCTCATCAACCGTTTTTTTGAGCAGGAGAGAGGACTGCAACGAAGTCTTTTCGTACAAGCCGGTTTATCTGTCTAGGAGTGTTAGATTTTAGATTTTATCTTAATACCCGAGTTCAAAATAAACCTGTTTCCAAAAATGAAACTCAAAACTCTTAATATTAGCTGTGGATGAGGCAGTTTTGTGCTTTTTTTTACCTACTAATAAACCAGGTAAAATTATTTGAATGTCGCCGTCAAAGGTTTCTTGCTTATTCGAGTATTCGACGGCGACATTCACCTTAATAATTTACCTTTAACCTTCACAACTCAAAACTACTTTTTTTCCCACTCAATCTCCTTATTCTCCAAAATCAAGCCACTGCTGCTGGGAAAAGCATAAGGAATAGTTTTTGCCGAAAATTCAACTATTTGAGTTGGTTGTTGAAACCACTCGGAATAACTCGGGTTGAGTTGGTCGTACAGTGCTTTTAAAGCTTGGATTTCTGTCTCTAGCTGCGCTGCTGCTTGATTGATTCTGCGAGCTTGTGCTTGCAAGCGTTTTTCCCCGGTTTGAACGTTGTTTTCTACTTCTTGCCAGTGCTGTCCGGCAACCAATTTTTCTAGTTCACCTTGTTTGTAATTGAGTAAAGCCTGTTTTTGTTCCAGTTGCTTTTCAATATTTTTAGTCTCTCGGTCAATTTCCTGGACTTGCTGCAACCACTGCTCCCCAAAAGCAGCAGTTTGCTGGTGGAACTCAGCAATGGCTTCAGGAGTATTATTTTTGGGAAAACTGACTGCCACTCGGCACTCAGAGCGCTGTACGCCAAGTTTTTCCCGCGACTCTTGCAGGGCGGTAATTTCTGCTTGCAGCGCGCGGACTTCTTTTTGGAGTTCTGGGATGGTCTGACTCATGGGTTCAATTAGTGGACCTCTGCATCGATTTTAAGCTAATTGTTTATTTTTCTAACAAATCCCGGTCGCCTCTTTGCGGGAATTATCTAATTTTAGCGCGCTCTCACCCGGTGTCTAGGCAGAAGGACGGATAATTTGTGGCACAATGGCTGATGACATATTTTAAATTAAGATTAAAATTATAATTATAATTAGTTATAAAGCTAAATTATTAGCTTAGGAGAATTTTATTTACAAATCCACCTAAATTAATGTTAGCTGGGTTTTCCTAGGATAAAGCAAGTTCTGCTAAAATTTTTAACATTTCTGCTTGCCAGGAAGAATTTATTTAAAATTAGGGAAGAGACAAATGAAAAGAATTTTTCAATTAGTATTGAAATATTTAACGGTGGCTATTTTTCCTGTGGAATGTGGCATTAATCCAAAAAAATTACAGGCAAGTGTAGGGGATGGATCTGGCAGTCGCCCTGTACAAAGAATTTTGGTTGCGTCTCAGAAACATAGCTATTTGCGCTCGGCATCTCACCCCCTTAGCTCTGCAAGCGCCGCATTATTTTTGGATAAATTATCCCAAATGGAGTCCGTAAAATTACCGACCTACCATTATATACATTTTCAGGAAACTTCAAAAAAAAACCTAATATTAGGTTAAGACTAATTTCTTATTATCGGGTTTTTATTTCTTTATTAATCTCATTATTGATCGGGGTAAAACAGTAAATAGCTTATCCAAGACGATGAGGTTAATCAAGGCGCAGTCTGAAACAGAGAATGACAAGCTACCAAAAGGAGAAAAAGTGTTGCATCCAAAAAAAGAACAGGATATCTGGGATACTATTGCCCAAATGACCCAAGATTTGCAGCAAACTGCCGAATATGCCCTGGATATTTGCGAGGAAATGAACGTCTCAATAATTGCGACTACCCCGGGCGGTCATATCCTGTCGTTAAACCAAGCTACCTGTCAACTTTTGGGATACTCTAAAAAAGAGTTGTTAGGGAAACCAATAGACGAACTTTTTAAGAAAACTGAATTACCACCACCCGAGTTAGACTTAGCCAGTTTAGCAGCCGAAGGTTCTGTCCGCAACGTCGAAAAAGTCTACCTTTCTAAACAGCGAAAAAAAATAATTGTACTGCTTTCTATTTCAATTATTCGCGACGGTCAAGGCAAGGTCAGCGGCAAGTTATACATAGCACAAGATATTACTGATAGCAAGCGGGCTGAAATAAATTTGCGGCGCAGTGAAAAAAAGTTTCGGCAACTGATAGAAACTGTGAATGCTGTGGCATTTATCTATCACCGCCGACAGTTGCGCTATGTCAATGCTCAGACAGAAGCTCTGACAGGATATACTCGCGAAGAATTGCTAGCATTGGATTTATACGACTTAATCCATCGAGATTTTCTAGAAATAGTTAAAGAATGGGGTAAATCCAGCCACGCGCGCTCAAGTGCCGGCTCAAAATATGAAGTAATAATTCTCACGAAAACCGGAGAAATGCGCTGGATTGAAGCAACTGTAGATATTATTAAATTTGAGAGAAAAGCGTCAATATTAATCACAGCTTTTGACATCAGCGAGCGCAAATTAGCAGAGTTAGAACTAGAAACATCTCTTTCGTTGCTTCAAGCAACCATTGAATCTACTGCTGACGGTATTCTGGCGGTTGACAGTACAGGAAAAGTTCTTACCTTTAACCGCAAGTTTGCCGAAATGTGGCAGTTGCCGGCTTTCCTGCTGGATTCGAGAGATAACAATCTAATTTGGGGGTTTGGAATCAACCAGTTAAAATACCCGGAAATATTTCTCAACCGCGCTAAAGAATTGTCCGATCGCCCCGCAGCAGAAAGTTACGATATCATAGAGTTTACAGATGGCAGAATCTTTGAGCGCTACTCGCTGCCGCAGCGCACCGGAGGCAAAATTACTGGTCGGGTATTCAGCTTTCGGGATGTAACGGAACGGGTGCAATCCGAAGAAAAACTACGCAAAAGCGAAGAACGCTTTCACCTGTTGACGCGGGCGACAAATGATGCCGTATGGGATTTTGATTTGTTAAAAAATGAGTATTGGTTAAGCGAAGAATTTGAAAAAGTTTTTGGATACAAACTCAATGAGAATCAGACGATAGAATTAGAATCTTGGTGGCTAAATATTCATCCTGAAGAACGGGAAAGAGTGATGTTAAGCTTCAACGAAGCAATGAATTCAGACGCTCAATGTTGGTCGGAAGAATACAGCTTTCACCGTGCAGATGGGGGATATATTTTTGTGCTAGATCGCGGCTATATCATCCGTAATGAAAGTGGCAAAGCAGTAAGGGCGATCGGCACTATGATGGACATCACTCAGCGCAAGCAAGCTGAAGAAATTATTCGCTATCAAGCTGTTTATGACCAACTCACAGGTTTACCGAACCGGATACTTTTTAACGAGCGGCTGCTGGCGTCATTAAGAGAAGCTAAAAAAACAAAAAAAATGCTAGCAGTGATGTTTTTAGACTTGGACAGGTTCAAAAAGATTAATGATACACTAGGTCACGCTGCAGGCGATCGCCTGTTAGAAGGTTTTGCCGGACGCATCAGCGACAGTTTGCGATCGACTGATACGGTAGCTCGCTGGGGAGGCGACGAATTTACCATACTGCTTCCCGACATCAATTGCTTAGAAGATGCAGTTAAAACAGCTCAAAGAATATTCAACAATTTAAAGCCACCATTTAAACTAGAAGGACAACCGTTTCACGTCAGCAGCAGCATCGGCATTGCCCTTTATCCCGATGACGGTGAAGATGCCGAAACTTTAGTCAAAAATGCCGATGCCGCCTTGTACCGCGCTAAAGAAATGGGAAGAAATAACTATCAGTTATATACTTCCACGATTAATCCCCAAGACAGCCAGTTACTAACTATAGAACACAGGCTGCACGAGGCTTTAGAACAGGGAGAATTTGAGGTTTTTTACCAGCCAAAGGTCAACATTACTACTTGGAAAATTCAGGGCATGGAAGCCCTGCTGCGCTGGCAACATCCACAATTAGGTTTAGTTACTCCCGCTACATTTATTCCGATCGCCGAAGAGAACGGGCTCATTGTAGCTATTGGGGAATGGGTGCTGCAAACAGCCTGCACTCAAAATAAAGCTTGGCAGGATGCTTTGCAGCCAGATTTGCGGGTAGCAGTCAACGTTTCGGCTCGGCAGTTCCAGCAATTTAATTTATTAGAAATGGTAGCGAAATGCTTGGAAAAAAGCGGTTTAGCACCCAAGTATTTAGAGTTAGAAATTACCGAGACTACAGCAATGCAAGATGTGGATTATACCACAAAAGTTCTCAGGGAGCTGCAGAACATGGGAGTGCAGATTGTGCTGGACGATTTCGGCACGGGTTATTGTTCTCTAAATTATCTCAAAAAGTTTCCCTTGAATATCTTAAAAATAGATAAATCCTTTGTCAGCGGACTGACGACCGATCCGTGCGAACGGGCGATCGCCAAGGCTGTAGCGACGCTGGGGCGAGATTTGAACTTGAGCGTAGTAGCCGAAGGAGTAGAAACTAAAGAGCAATTGGAGTGTTTGCGCGAACTCCACTGTCAAGAAATTCAGGGTTATTATTTCAGCCCTGCCCTCTCGGCTGGCGATGCTAGCAAACTGTTGGTAAATTCTCAGTTGAGTAAATTGAAAATTGCTTAATTAGTCATTAGTTATTAGTTATGGTTCTTGACCGCAAATCTTAGTCTCGCGACTTATTTTCCTCCGCTACACCCCCAACATCATCACTGCTAAAGCGCTGCGGCGGGCCTAAGTTGTCGGGCAATTCGTTAAGATTCTTGCCCCAAGGGTGATACAGCGCTTTAACTTGAGAAATTTTCAGCTCACGGGCATCAAGTCCTAAATCCCGCCACCGCAGTTAAAAGCTTAGCTAGGTTAGGGACACGGCACGGCTTCGTGTGCTTAATGATGGTCATCGCGATCGCCCCCACTTGTTAAAACTTAAAATAGTGTGCAGAATAACCCACTTGCGGCTAAAGACAGAGGAAAATATCGCTACTCCAACATAAAGGCTTTGTCTATGCAGCCGATTCGCACATTTAACGTTTCCCCCTCGCTACCGACAATTCTCGAACCCCTACGCAAGCTTGCCTATAACTTGCACTGGGATTGGAACGTCGATACTAAAGACCTTTTCCGCCGCCTCGATCGAGACCTGTGGGACTCCAGCAACCAAAACCCGGTGCTGATGCTCGGAACCATATCTCAAGAGCGACTGCAAGAAATGGCAGAAGACGAAGGCTTCATTGCCCAAATGAACCGAGCAGCCCAGCAGTTAGACGATTATCTCAAAAATCGCGCCTGGTACCGCAAACAGCGCGGCACCGAGCAGCAAGAATGCTACGCTTACTTTTCGATGGAATTCGGCTTGGTTAAAGCCCTACCAATCTATTCGGGCGGTTTGGGCGTGCTCGCAGGCGACCACCTCAAATCAGCTAGCGATTTGGGCTTGCCCTTAGTCGGTGTCGGCCTGCTCTACCAAGAAGGTTATTTTTCGCAGTATCTCAACGCCGACGGCTGGCAGCAAGAACGCTATCCGCTCAATGATTTCTACAATATGCCGCTCCACCCAGAACGCAATCCCGACGGTTCGGAATTGCGGATTGAGGTAGACTATCCCGGCCGCAAGGTTTACGCGCGGATTTGGCGGGTACAAGTGGGTACGGTTCCTTTGTACCTGATGGATACAAATATTGCACCTAACAGCCCCTACGACCAAGATATTACCGACCAACTCTACGGCGGCGATAAAACTCTGCGGATGCACCAAGAAATCATGCTGGGCATCGGCGGCGTAAAAATGCTCAAGGCCCTGGGGCTGACAGTTACGGCTTATCACATGAATGAAGGCCACGCGGCTTTCATGGCTTTGGAACGGATACGGATGCTGATGGAGGAATATCACCTGAGTTTCGTAGAAGCGGAACAGGTGGTGGTTTCGAGCAGTATGTTTACGACTCACACGCCGGTGCCTGCTGGGTTTGACTTGTTCGAGCCGGATATGGTGATGCACTATCTGAGTCATTATGCCAAGATATTTGGCTTGTCGCAAAATGAGTTTTTGGGATTGGGCCGCGAGAATACTGGCGATTTGTCCGCACCTCTAAATATGGCAATTTTGGCAATTAAAATGTCGAGTTTTGTCAACGGGGTGGCGGCTTTGCACGGTGTGGTGTCGCGCCCGATGTTTCAGGGTTTGTGGCCGGGTTTGCCGCAGGAAGAAGTGCCGATTACTTCGATTACCAACGGGGTGCACGCTCGCAGTTGTGTGGCGAAGTCAACTCAGGAGTTGTACGATCGCTACCTCGGCCCGGATTGGGAAATGACTCGCAAGGACGATCGTCTCTGGGACAGGATGTCGTCGATTCCTGATGAGGAACTATGGCGCAATCACGAACGCTGTCGCTCGGAGTTGGTGGTGTTCGCCCGGGAGTGGCTGCAAAAGACTTTGCGCGAGCGCGGTGCGGCCCAAACGGAAATCGAACACGCGCGGGAGGCTCTCAATCCGAAGGTGCTGACGATCGGGTTTGCCCGCCGCTTTGCTACTTACAAGCGGGCGACGCTGTTTTTGCGCGATGTCGATCGAATCATGCGGATCATGCGCGATCAAAATCGCCCGGTGCAGTTTGTGATTGCTGGGAAGGCTCACCCGATGGATATTCCGGGTAAGGAATTGATTCGGGATATCGTTCACTTCATCCGCGAGCACGAGACGATGAGCTCGATGGTGTTTTTACCGAACTACGACATTAACGTTGCTCGGATGATGGTTTCTGGCTGCGATGTGTGGCTGAATACGCCGCGCCGCCCCCGGGAAGCTTCCGGGACTTCGGGGATGAAAGCTTCGATGAACGGTTTACCGAATCTCAGCATCCTCGACGGATGGTGGGATGAGGCTGATTATGTTCGTACCGGTTGGCCGATCGGACATGGGGAGTTTTACGAAGATACTAAGTATCAGGATGAGGTCGAGGCGAATGCTTTGTACGACTTGATGGAAAAGGAAGTTGTACCCCTATTTTACAACCGGGATGCTGATGGAATTCCCCGCGGTTGGACGGCGAAAATGAAGGATTCGATTCGCTTGAATTGTCCTTTCTTCAATACTGCTCGGATGGTGAAGGATTACGCGCGGCGGGCTTATTTCCCGGTGAGCGATCGATTCTTCACGATGACTTCGGATAATTGTGCTCCCGCCAAGGAGTTGTCTCACTGGAAGAAGCAGGTTCTCGCGAAGTGGAAGGATATTAAGATTGAGGCTGTTGATATTTCCCAGGATAAGGAAGTTAAGGTCAATCAGTCGATCTCTGTTAAATCTCGGATTAATCTGATGGGATTGACGCCTGCAGACGTGCAAGTTGAACTTTATCAAGGTTCGGTTGATGCTAACGGAGATATTGTCGGCGGCGTGCCGGTGGTGATGGAGTATTTGGGAGAAGATGCTAACAATGCTAGCCTTTATACGGCTGACATTACTTATACTTCTAGTGGTTTGCAAGGTTTGTCGTTGCGGGTTTTGCCGAAGCACGATAATCTCAGCAGTCCTTATGAAGCTGGCGTGATTCTCTGGGCACATTAAAGGAAGGAAGAAGGAAGAGGGAAGAAGGAAGAAGGAAGAGGGAAGAAGGGTACGGATACACGGATGAATTTAACTGTGCTTCCCAATTCTCCCCCTCTCCCCCTCTCCCTCTCGCTGTCTCCTCCTCTCTCTCGCACTCTTTATGGAATGTGGGGAATGACTATGTAGCCGGTTGTGCAACGATCGCCCAATACCACATTCCGCTCTATTTCCTAGTACCACCAGTGAACCCGTATATAAGCGTACAGCAAGGCATCTAGCTGGTCTTCTAAGGCTTTGAGGGTGGCAACACTGGTCGGGATTTCGGGGAGATTTGAACCACCGATGAACGCTGATTCTTCTGCAGGATGTTTGCGAAATTCAGAGTGGGTTCGAGGATCGATCGATATCTACAACATACTGGCAGAATTTCATCAATTATAGTTGACATTCTGCCAGTTTTCCTTTTTTGTCGCGTTGCTGAATACAGGTATAAATTCAAGATTTCGGAATTTTTCTAAGCCCAGTCGGGTGAGTTTTGTAACTTCCGATAAAAGTTGATTCATACCGTGAATCAGCAAAGCCCAAAATTTATATCCATCACTATGAAAGCCGCCGAGCAAAATAGTCATGCCACAATAGTCACACTTTTTCACACTGCTATTTCATAAAATTCAAGGGAGCCTTGAGACACCTCTAGTTTAGGTTATTTACCCACACCCGCTGGCTGCTGACGGTTTCGCACTTCCAGAAAAATCAACAAAGCATTAACATCAGCCGGATTTACCCCACCAATTCTGGCAGCTTGGCCAATCGTCAGCGGTTTCACCTTAGCCAACTTTTCCCGCGATTCTTTGGAGAGAGTTGTAATTGCCATGTAATCCAAATCTGGCGGCAATTGTCGGCGTTCGTGTTTGGCAATGTCATCGATTTGATTTTGCTGTCTTTGCAGGTAGCCGGAATATTTGATGTCAATTTCTGCACCATCTTTCTCAGCCAACTTCAGACTAGAATTGCCTAAATTGTAGCGTTCCAAATCCACATAATGAAAACCAGGACGACGCAACAAATCAGCGAGAGTAATTGAACCTTTAATCGCTTGTTGAGTATCAGCCAAAATTGCCTTGCCAACTTCCTCGTGCTCTTTCACCCGCGTCGAGTACAAGCGTTCCTTCTCTGCCACAATATTAGCTTGTTTGCGATCGAACAACTTCCAGCGGCGATCGTCAATCAAACCAATTTCCCGTCCCAGCGGCGTCAAGCGTTGGTCAGCATTGTCCGATCGCAATAATAGCCGGTATTCCGATCGCGAAGTCAACATCCGGTAAGGTTCCCGCAAATCCTTCGTACACAAATCATCGATCAAAGTCCCGATATAACTTTGCTCGCGAGGAAACACAATCATCTCCTGATTTTTCGCAAACCTGGCTGCATTAATTCCCGCCACAATCCCCTGTGCAGCCGCCTCCTCATATCCCGTTGTACCGTTCACCTGACCCGCGCAAAACAGCCCTTCTATCTTCTTAGTCATCAGCGTTGGAAAGCACTGAGTAGCCGGCAAATAATCGTACTCCACAGCATAAGCAGGGCGCATCATCTCGCACTTTTCCAAACCCGGAAGAGTCCGCAGCATTTGCAATTGCAAATTTTCCGGTAAACCCGTAGAAAATCCTTGGATATAAAGTTCAGGAATATCTCTACCTTCCGGTTCAATAAAAATCTGGTGACTTTCCTTATCCGCAAACCGCACAATCTTATCTTCAATACTCGGACAATAGCGCGGCCCCTTCGCATCAACCCAGCCGCCGTAGACTGGAGAAAGATGCAAATTGTCTCTAATTAACTGATGAGTAGCTGGCGTAGTTCGAGTTAAATAACAAGACATTTGTTCCCGTTCGATCCAAACTTCTGGATCGAAACTAAACCAGCGAACCTCTGCATCTCCCGGCTGCGGTTCCAGGTTGGTATAATCCAGAGTACGCTTGTCAACTCTTGCGGGAGTTCCTGTTTTTAACCTCCCTGTTTCAAAGCCCAAACGATTAAGAGTTTCCGTCAAGCCAACGGCGGCAAATTCTCCGGCGCGTCCTGCGGGCATTGACTTATTACCTACCCAAATTGTGCCACCTAAAAAAGTGCCTGTGGTCAGAATGACTGCTTTACATTCAAAAGCGACGCCGAAGTATGTTTCTACTCCGATTACTTCTTCGTTTTTGCCCAAAACTAAGTCTGTTACCATCGCTTCGCGGATGGTCAAATTCTCTTGATTTTCGACAATATTATTCATTACAGCGGCGTATTCCCGCTTGTCAGTTTGTGCTCGCAGGGCCCACACTGCGGGACCTCGTGAAGAGTTGAGGACGCGCTTTTGTAAGTAGGTGCGATCGGCCATTTTGCCAATTTCCCCGCCTAACGCATCAACTTCGTTAGTAAGTTGGGTTTTAGCCGGGCCGCCGACAGCCGGATTGCAAGGTTGCCACGCAATTTTGTCGAGGTTGAGGGTGAGGAGAAGGGTGCGACAGCCGAGGCGAGAAGTGGCGAGGGCTGCTTCGCAGCCGGAGTGTCCGCCACCTACTACGATGATGTCGAAACTGTCTTGGAATTCTACGGGTGTTTGTGCGGTCATGGTCTGCGTTTGAGCGGCAAGGACTCGTACTTTATTTTAGCAGTAATGGCGATCGTTTTGGGATTGGGTTTTTGGCAAAAATATTCATGGGGGATTTTTAACCGCAGATGAACGCAGATGAACCCGGATGGAGGTTGGGTTTAATCTGAATTTGGCTGGTTGATTAGGCTCAAATTCATGCAGATTAATCGCGATTAACATTATGCTCGATAATGCGATCGACAGCCAGCGACCAAAAGAGCCAAATTACCACAACCTTGTTAGGGCCACAATACAAATTTGAATGGTTAGAACTTTCTAACCCAAGAGAGCCGCTGTGATGAGTATTCCTCCTCGAAATGCTGGGAACGGCACTCGACTTGAAAAACCTAAGATTGGAGGTTTTGCCGATTAGCCAGACCGAAACTTATCTGACTATTGTGTAAATTTATCCCCAACAGCTAGCAGATTACCTACATCTTCTCAACTCTTCCTTCGCGTCCTAGCGCTTACGCGCGGTTTCGCCTAACGCGCCTTCGCGGTTCAATAATTCCGTAATCTTGCAGTTTTGCGCTATGTTAGACAAAAAAATCTCAACAAGCGTACACAAGTGAAATACTTCTTCTTATCCGACGGCTGGAAAGTTGGGCGCGTCTGGGGCGTAGGTGGCGAGTGGAGTCACGCCGCCTGGAGGCGGTCGCCGGACATCCAACAGCTAAACCTCTGTCTTGTCGATCGCAACGAAAAAATGTGGCTCTACCGCGTAGAAGACGCCGTACTCATGGTAGAAGTCCAACCAGCAGTCCGTCCCGATCCCGCCGATCCCGCCAAAAATATCGGCAACGTCACCCTCACCAGACTGATCGATGCCGAGCAAGTCCTCGAACGCCTCGGGACGATCGCCGCGCGCTGCGAAATGGGCAACCCACAACTAATGTAATGCCCAACATATTGCAATCGGTTCTAACACTCGATACACTTCTTTAAATAACTTTCATTTTTATGCCTCCACCTTTGAAGGTAGATGGCAGTCGGCAAAAGGCAGAGTTTAAACCCTGCAGGTAACTGCTGGGGATTGAGAATCTGATTTTTCCGTAAAAATAGACATCATCACTTACACCTTGGAGAACCGCAGTCAATGGGACTACCCTGGTATCGCGTACACACAGTCGTCTTAAATGACCCAGGCCGATTGATTTCTGTACACTTAATGCACACAGCCCTCGTGGCAGGTTGGGCCGGCTCAATGGCCCTTTATGAACTAGCAGTTTTTGATCCGACAGACCCAGTTCTGAACCCGATGTGGCGTCAAGGGATGTTCGTGTTGCCCTTCATGACTCGCTTGGGAGTTACGGGTTCTTGGGGCGGTTGGAGCATCACGGGCGAAGGTAACGTCGATCCGGGCTTCTGGTCCTTTGAAGGCGTGGCCGCCGCTCACATCGTCCTCTCGGGCCTGCTGTTCTTAGCAGCAGTTTGGCACTGGGTATTTTGGGACTTAGAACTTTTCAGAGACCCTCGCACCGGTGAACCAGCCCTCGACTTGCCAAAAATGTTTGGCATTCACCTGTTCCTCTCCGGCTTGCTCTGCTTCGGCTTCGGCGCATTTCACCTTTCGGGACTTTTTGGCCCGGGAATGTGGGTGTCCGACCCCTACGGCCTGACCGGTCACGTCCAACCAGTGGCGCCTTCTTGGGGCCCTGAAGGCTTCGACCCGTATAATCCGGGCGGCATCGTGGCTCACCACATTGCAGCGGGCGTAGTCGGCGTAATTGCCGGTTTGTTCCACTTGACAGTGCGGCCGCCAGAACGTCTTTATAAAGCCCTGCGGATGGGGAATATCGAAACTGTACTTTCTAGCAGTATCGCTGCCGTGTTCTTCGCAGCCTTTGTGGTTGCGGGTACGATGTGGTACGGTTCTGCTGCTACTCCGATCGAACTTTTTGGCCCGACTCGCTATCAGTGGGACAGCGGCTATTTCGGACAAGAAATCGATCGCAGAGCTCAAGCTAGCTTGGCCGGGGGCCAAAGCTTCCAAGAAGCTTACGAACAAATTCCCGAAAAATTGGCTTTCTACGACTACGTGGGCAACTCTCCTGCTAAAGGCGGTTTGTTCCGCGCCGGCGCGATGGTCAACGGCGACGGTATTGCTAAATCTTGGCTGGGCCATCCAGTATTTACTGATAGCGAAGGTCGGGTATTGTCGGTTCGCCGCCTCCCCAACTTCTTTGAAACTTTCCCAGTAATTTTGACGGACAAAGATGGGGTCGTCCGCGCTGACATCCCCTTCCGCCGTGCTGAATCAAAATACAGCTTTGAACAAAGCGGAGTTACCGTCAGCTTCTACGGTGGCGAACTTAACGGTCAAACATTTGATAATCCTCAGGATGTTAAAAAGTTTGCTCGCGATGCTCAAAAAGGTGAAGTGTTTGAATTCGATCGTGAAACCTTGAACTCTGACGGGGTGTTCCGCACTTCGACTCGCGGTTGGTTCACTTTCGGCCACGTTTGCTTTGCTTTGCTATTCTTCTTCGGCCATATCTGGCACGGTTCTCGGACTATTTTCCGCGATGTGTTTGCTGGAGTTGAGGCTGACTTGGAAGAACAAGTCGAGTGGGGCCTGTTCCAAAAGGTGGGCGACGTAACCACAAGAAGAGAAGAATCTATCTAGATTTCGCCAGCCTCTGGGTACGTGGGAAACTTCCCCGCTACACAAAAACCCGGTTTCTTGAAGAAACCGGGTTTTTTTAGTTAATAATAAAACCAACAATTAAGATAAAATAATACGGCAAGGGAAGATAGGGAAAATTTAACATGGAAAGTGTTGCTTACATTTTGATTCTGGCTTTAGCCATAGGCGTACTATTTTTTGCGATCGCCTTTCGGGAACCTCCCCGGATTGGCAAATAATTAGCTATACGCCTCCAGCAAGTCCAAAATATCTTGAACCGGACTGCGGTTAGCCCGCATCATAGGAATCTAATTTGATGCGGGACTATTTCACCGCTGTGTGCTAAGTGATTTTTCTTGTCCAGCCATTCATCAGACCCCAGGCGGTTAGATGAATGGCAATTTGCTGGCAACGCCTGTTAAAATCAGCAATCATGCGCTGTACCTCCTGCCAACACACAAATAGCCGCGTTCTAGAATCGCGTTCAGCCGAATCAGGTCAAAGCATCCGTCGGCGGCGCGAGTGTTTGAGCTGCCAGCACCGCTTCACAACTTACGAACGCATAGAATTTGTGCCGATTACGGTGATCAAGCGGGACGGCAAGCGCGAATCTTTTGACAGGTCAAAATTAGTCAGGGGATTGATTCGGGCCTGCGAAAAAACCGGTTTGTCTTCCGGGCATCTGGAAACTCTGGCCGAAGAAATCGAGGCCCAACTCCAAGGTCGATCGCTCCGAGAAATCGCCAGCTCAGAAATAGGGGAACTGGTGCTGTTGCACCTGCGGCCGCTCAGCGAAGTCGCTTATGTCCGTTTTGCCTCCGTATATCGGCAATTCCGAGGCATCCGAGATTTTGTAGATACCCTAAATCACCTTCAGAATCCCCTCAACGAAGCTGAAGATGCAGAAACTAGACCGAATTTTGACCCAGATTTGCCGGATTCGGAATCAGTCGATCGAGAAAGCCCAGCATCCTGCGCTAGTCCCAGCTAAGCTCGCTTAAATTAATTTATAGAAATATTCTGGGAGATTGAAAACCGTGTCGCGAGGAAGGCCCGGAGGAATAGCGACTCAAGGGACTCTCATTCGAGCGAGTGTTCTTTTTTCTCAGTAAGAGTGCTGGGTGTGATATGATCGTCATCGGTCTAAAATAGAGTATAACTAGACAACGTAAAAACTTAACTGGATTAGTTGAGTGCGTAGTCACACCTAACGGTGTTGCAGTTTAGGAAAGCTCGGATTTGAACAAAACCTAACTAAAGATCGGTGACTAATTAAATACGGTAGGGCATACCGAAATTTACGCTTCTGGAGAAACCGACCTCTACTTAGACTGGAGTCATCCTGTCGCCAGCAAGTCGGCTCGTTGAATGAAGAATCTCAGTTTATTTATACCTGAGAGTGTCAAAATAGTCTACTTGACTCGGAATGTTAAGATTAAACGTTTTAACACAGAGTATGGAGTAACAGTAATGGCAAGCGCTGGTGTGCATTTGCACCCGGCAAAAGTTAGCAAAAACTGACTTTAGTAAAAGATTTGGAAAAAAGTTAATCGCTTTTTCACCAACATCTCTAATATCTGCCGGCACAAACGAAAAACATGAAGGAGAGAAATCCTAGGAAACTATTCGCATGGTCAATCTCAAAACCACAGTCAAAGACATCGGCTTTACTCACGAAGATTTTGCAGCCCTACTTGATAAATATGACTATCACTTTAGCCCGGGCGATGTAGTAGCGGGTACAGTTTTTAGTATAGAACCGAGGGGCGCTCTGATTGATATCGGTGCTAAAACAGCAGCGTACATTCCCATTCAGGAAATGTCGATCAATCGAGTCGAAACCCCTGAAGAGGTATTGCAATCAAACGAAACTAGAGAATTTTTCATCCTCACCGATGAAAATGAAGACGGACAATTAACCTTGTCCATCCGGCGCATCGAGTATATGCGGGCGTGGGAAAGAGTGCGACAACTGCAAGCAGAAGATGCCACAGTACGATCGCAAGTATTTGCCACCAACCGTGGCGGCGCACTCGTGAGAATAGAAGGCTTGCGAGGCTTTATTCCCGGTTCTCATATAAGTACCCGCAAACCGAAGGAAGAATTAGTCGCCGAAGAATTACCATTAAAATTCTTAGAGGTAGACGAAGACCGCAACCGCCTAGTGTTGAGTCATCGTCGCGCCTTAGTTGAGCGCAAGATGAACCGCCTCGAAGTCGGGGAAGTCGTCATCGGTACAGTACGCGGTATCAAGCCTTACGGTGCCTTTATCGACATCGGCGGCGTCAGCGGCTTGCTGCACATCTCGGAAATTTCACACGATCACATCGATACGCCTCATAGCGTCTTCAATGTCAACGACGAAGTGAAAGTGATGATCATTGACTTGGATGCCGAGAGGGGCCGGATTTCTCTCTCCACCAAGCAGTTGGAACCGGAACCGGGCGCGATGGTCAAAAATCGCGAATTGGTGTACGAAAAAGCTGAGGAAATGGCAGCTAAGTTCCGGGAGAAAATGCTCGCTCAAAAGCAAGCTAAAGCAGGCATAGACGTTCCTGTAGACTCAACTGATGCTGATGATGACTTCTCCGACGAACTCGAAGATGTGCCCTCAGCAATGGAAGAGGATCTGCCGGAAGTAGCACCCGAAGTAGCACCCGAAGCAGCACCCGAAGCAGCACCCGAAGCAGCACCCGAAGCAGCACCCGAAGCAGTATTAGATGTAGAGGAAGAAATCCCTCCTGCGACGGAAGAATAATATCGTAGTTACTGTGATTAAAAGAGGGAATTTTCCCTCTTTTTTTTTAGTTAGTCATTAATTATTATATCAATTCCGGTTGCACCGGAATTATTGTTGACTGTTGACTGTTGACTGTTGACTGTTGACCGAAAGCATCCAGGATACAAGCCCCTAGATTCATCCGTGGAGAAATAAAAAACCTGTCTCCGATAAACAAGTCCCCGAATTTATCCGTGGGATCAATGCTTCAATTCTTTAATCTTTAATCTTTAATCTTTAATCTTTAATCGATGGACTGTTGACCGAAAGCATTCAGGATACAAGCCCCTGGATTCATCCGTGGAGAAATAAAAAACGTCTCTCCGATAAACAAGTCCCCGAATTTATCCGTGGGGTCAATGCTTCAATTCTTTAATCTTTAATCTTTAATCTTTAATCTTTAATCTTTAATCTTTAATCGATTGACTGTTGACCGAAAGCATCCAGGATACAAGCCCCTGGATTCATCCGTGGAGAAATAAAAAACTTGTCTCCGATAAACAAGCGCCCGAATTTATCCGTGGGGTCAATGCTTCAATTATTTAATCTTTAATCTAATATCATTTCCGGTTACACCGGAATGATGTTGACGGTTGACTGTTGACGGTTGACTGTTCACGGCGTCAACAGTCAACCGTCAACAGTGAACTCGAATTTACTATTCCGATGCTAACGGATTTGATATAAAATCTAAAATCGATTGACTGTTGACGGGTGGGTCGCAAAACTGAATGGTTGAGTGTTAACTGTTGACTCGATTTTATTATTCCGATGCCACCGGAAACGATATTAGTCGCTGCTGGGCGGTTGACAATTCCCAATTCCCAATTCCCAATTCCCAATTCTTAATTACCGAGATTTAAGATATTTCTGTAGACCGATGCAGCGATCGCACTTTGAATTAAAACAAATGACAGCGCGATCAATCTGCCTAAATAGGCATGGCCTTCATGGTGCTAATTTGTTAAGATTTATCAAGGGCAGAGAAATCCGCACAGGTGCAAACTCATCAAAATTCTCACGCCAGAACCAACCAGACGAGCAAAGTATACAACAAAATTATTATAAATTTCTTGCCCTGAGGCTCAAAGGCAAGTGGATCATGAACATCGAACTATTAAAAGAAAAATTAGAACAGCTAAAAAAACGTCCCAATGCTAGCAAAGGAACGATCGACCAAATCGAAAAATGGTTAATCGGGTCCCACATTTTGCAGAGATTGAGAATTAACCCTTACTACGTAGCAGGGGATACAGTCAAGAATATTAAAAGAATTACTTCGGAATTTCTGCACGGAGTGAAAGCCGGTGCCTTCGACTTGCACTGGGATATTCACTGCCCCCACTGCAACATGATTACAGACGAATTCAAGGATTTGGCAGACACATCAGAATTGTCTTTTTGCCCGATGTGCGAGCGCGAGTTTAAAATTGATTTGCTCGATCGCGTCGAGGTTACTTTTTCTCTAAACAAAGAAATCGAAGACCCGCAACTGCGACCCGTCTGCGCTCCCCCTCCCGTACTCCAGAGCAAACTGCAACTGGTAACGCCTTTATACTGCACTGAATCGGAGATAGTTACCTTAGAAAACGGTCGATATCGGTACTGCTGTCCCCTCACTTTAGCTAAAGGGATTTTAAAGGTTGAAGGCGAAAAAACAGAAGCCATACAAGAAATTCAACTCAAGCAGTTAGCCGGTCCAGATTTTGACAAAACAGAGCTAGCCGTGCGTCCGGGAAAAGTTAAGCTCGAACTAACTAATACCGATCACAATTTATCGGGGCTGATTTTGCATTCAGATGAATTGCCCCAGGAACTGAGATTAGAACAACTGCCCCTGCGGCTATCAGGAATCCACCTGCTTCATCACCCAGATTATAAGCGTTTGTTCGGCGATCAAGTAATCTCGGAAAGAGAGCGAGTCAAGATTCGGGCGATTACTATTATGTTTACCGATATTACCGGTTCTACCAGAATGTACGAAACGCTGGGAGATACTAAAGCTTACAATATTGTGCGCGATCATTTTGAAATTTTCTTTGAGTCGATCGAGAAAGTTGGCGGTAAAGTCATTAAAACCATCGGCGATGCCGTCATGGCTTCATTTATCAGCAACGAACAAGCAATTATGGCAGCCGCCGCTGCTGTGATCCGTTTCAGAGAGTACAATTTAACTCGCCCGCAAGCAGAGTGGATTCAAGTCAGAATTGGCATTCACCGAAATACGGCTTTACTCGTAAATCTTAATAACTCGCTAGACTATTTTGGTTCCACAGTCAACAAAGCCGCCCGCCTTCAAAATCTTTCTAAAAGTGGCGAAGTTTCGTTTTCCGAAGATGTTTACAGCGACCAAGCATTTTTAACAGCATTAAAAGCTGCTGGAGTGTCCGAAATTCAAAAACGTGTTGAAGATTTAAAGGGCATACAAGGCCCACAAGTCGCCTATACTGCTAGAATTAATACGGAATCAGTAATCGCGCTGTCTCCTACACTGGTAGCTGAAAGAAATTAAGTACGTAAGCAGATATACCTGGTTATTGCCAGTCTCTTCTTATAATCGCTACCAGAGTTCTTCGATCGCGCTCAGATAATGACCTCAACAGTGTAGATCATCCTTAATGGAGGTTCATAATGCCGATAACTTACGTAAGCTCTGACAAAAATAGTCGGAATTAATCAGCGGCATCCTTACCAGAGATGTTGGCCGCTCAATAACTGAAGTCGAGGACTTCTCATCATGACTTCTCCTCAATTATCTCTAGAAAATACACCCGCATCGATCGCAGCAGCCGCCCTCGACAGCGAAGAATCAGCCGTCACCGACGCCCCCTTTCCCATCGTTGGGATTGCCGCCTCAGCAGGAGGGTTGGAAGCATTCACGGGGTTACTCAGCCATTTAGCGATCGATACGGGTATGGCGTTTGTGCTGATTCAGCATTTAGCGCCCGATCACAAAAGCCTGCTCACCGAGATTCTCGCCAGAACGACGCAAATGCCTGTGAATGAGGTACAAGACGGCGTAGCTGTAGAGCCAAATCAAGTCTACGTTATTCCGCCCAACACCAAGATGGTGGTATGTAAAGGCTTGCTGCAACTATCCCCTCGCGAGAAGATTTATGGCAAATATATGCCGGGAGATGCCTTTTTTACATCATTGGCGCTCGATCGCGGCCACAAAGCAATCGCCGTAGTATTATCCGGGGGAGACGGAGACGGTTCAGAGGGGCTCAAGGCAATCAAAGCAGCCGGAGGCATGACTTTTGCTCAATCCCAAGACACGGCAAAATTCGATGGTATGCCGACTACCGCTGTTGCTACAGGGAATGTCGATTTTGTTCTGACGCCGGAAAAAATTGCCGAGGAACTGGCAAACTATAGTCACAGTCCCCTTCTCACTGACCCGATTTCCCTAGCAAAAGTTGAGGAATCGCCCCAACCGGGAGATGCCCTGGCAACTATTTTTGCACTGCTGAAATCGACCACAGGCGTTGATTTTAGCCCCTACAAACCCACCACGATCGCTCGACGCATCCAGCGGCGGATGGTATTGTACAAGCTGGAGAGCTTGGATGATTACGCCACACACCTTCAACAAAATTCGGCTGAAGTCACAGCTTTGTATGAAGAAATCCTGATCCACGTTACCAGTTTCTTCCGCGATTCCGAAGCCTTTGAAAAGTTAAAAGAGGTGGTTTTCCCCACGATTACCCAAAATAAATCGGCAAATGCTCCGATTCGGATTTGGGTGGCGGGATGTTCCACAGGTGAAGAAGTTTATTCGATCGCCATTTGCTTGTTAGAGTTTTTGGGCGATCGACTTATCCCGCCGCCGATCCAGATTTTTGCCACGGATATCAGCGAGGCGGCGATCGGCAAAGCCCGGTCTGGTTTCTACTTAGAAAACCAGATGGTAGACGTTTCACCAGAACGACGTACTCGCTTCTTTATTCGCCCCGAAGCAGGAGGTGGTTATAGAATCCGCAAGGCCGTCCGCGAACTGTGTATATTTGCCCGACAAGACTTAGGTAGCGACCCGCCTTTTTCCAATCTCGATTTAGTTAGCTGTCGCAATGTGCTGATCTACTTGGGAGAGTCATTGCAAAAAAAAGTGATGCCGATTTTTCATTACAGTCTTAACCCAACAGGCTTTCTCCTGTTAGGCACTTCTGAGAGCACCGGAAAATTTTCATCATTATTTACTACAGTCGATAAAAAAAATAAAATTTATGCCAAAAAGTTGACCGCGACTCGTCCCACTTTTTCGTTTACCCCGAGTTCCTATCCCGTCGTTAAAGCTGCTCAACAACAGCAAATGAATGAAGAAACTTTGATAAATAGCTTGGACTTGCAGCGAGAAACTGAGCAACTGATTTTGAATCGCTATGCCCCAGCCAGTGTGCTTGTCAACGAGGAGATGAAAATCCTGCAAGTGCGGGGAGACATCGATCCTTACTTGAGAGTGGCAGCCGGAACGCCGGACTTAAACTTGCTGACAATGGCAAGGCCAGGCTTGCTTGTTGAGCTTCGCACCGCAATTTATCAGGCCCAGACGCAGAACGTAACCGTTAGGAAAGAAAGGGTTGTTGTTGAATCGGGCGGACGATCGACTATCGTCAATATTGAGGTGATGCCGTTCCAGCCGCACACCTTCACAGCACGCTATTTTTTACTGCTACTTGAAGAGGTTTTACCGCCAGTGATCAATTTCCGCATCGTCACTTCTGAAAGCTGCGATCAAGATGATTTAGCTTCTGAAAATAAGTGCCTGAAGCAGGCACTTGCCACCGCTAACCAAGAAAAAACTGATGCTCAAGTGCACCTGCAATCGCTGATCCAGGATCAGGAAAATCTCAACCAAGACCTCAAAATTGCGAACGAAGAAATCCTATCGAGCAACGAGGAGTTGCAAAGCACCAACGAAGAATTAGAAACTGCCAAAGAAGAGATTCAAGCTACTAACGAGGAACTCACCACCACTAACGAGGAACTTCGCAGTCGAAATATTGAACAAAGCCTCGTCAATAACGATCTGACTAATTTGCTGGCTAGTATCAATATCCCGATCTTAATGCTGACAAACGATTTAGAGATTCGACGCTTTACGCCAACGGCGCAGGAACTTTTTAATCTGATTCCCACAGATATTGGACGACCCTTTAGCGACATCCGATCGACTCTTGACGTTCCGGACTTGGAACAGATGATGTTGGAGGTGATTGATACTCTCCAGACACACGAACAAGAAGTCCAAACTTTATCGGGATATTGGTACAATCTCCGCATTCGTCCCTACCGCACAACAGAAAACCAGATTGACGGTGTGGTGATGGTTTTGATCGATATTGATTCTCTAAAACGCAGTGCCAGAACCTTGGAGGAAGCCCGAAATTACGCTGAAACCATCGTGGAAACTGTGCAAACGCCTTTAGTCGCGCTTGATGCTAATTTCCGAGTGAATAAAGCAAATCGATCGTTCTATGAAACGTTTCAGGTTTCATCCTCAGAAACAGCGCAATCTTCGCTGTTTGAGCTAGGAAACGGGCAGTGGAATATCCCCCAATTACGATCGATATTGGAAGATATTCTGGTTAGTGATATTCAGCTTCAAAACTTTGAGTTGGAGCATCTATTTGAGCACATCGGGCCCAAAACCATGCTGCTTAATGCTTGTAAACTTCAACGAGAAGATGGAGCTTTAATGATTCTGTTGTCGATCGAGGATATCACCGAGCGCAAGCAGTTGGAGATACTACGAGCGCAGTTATTGGAGCATGAACAGTTTGCCCGCCAACAAGCAGAAAGTGCTAACCGTGCTAAAGATGAATTTCTCGCCAATCTCTCCCACGAGCTCCGCAATCCCCTGACTCCGATCCTGGGATGGGCACAAATCCTGCGCTCCGGCGTGCTTAAGGAAGCAGCGGCTAATCGCGCTCTAGAAGTGATCGAGCGCAGCGCTAGGACGCAATCTCAGTTAATCGAAGATCTCCTGGATATTGCCAGGATTACGAGCGGCAAGCTCGCTCTTAATACCAATTTGATGGATCTGGTTTTGGTGGTGCAAGCTGCGCTGGATGGGGTTCAATTATCAGCGGATGCCAAAAATATTCAACTTGTTTCGCAGTTGAGTTCTGCCACTGTTTTAGGCGATGCTGATAGATTGCAACAAGTTGTGTGGAATCTTCTGTCTAATGCAATTAAGTTTACTCCGGCGGGAGGAGGAGTGGAAGTAACGCTGTCGGCGATCGAGAATCAGGCTCAACTTCAAATCAGCGACACGGGAAAAGGCATTCGGGCAGACTTTTTGCCGTATATTTTCGATCGTTTCCATCAAGTCGATTCCAGCAGCAATAAGCGGAATCAAGGGCTAGGATTGGGTTTGTCGATCGTGTGTCATCTGGTAGAATTGCACGGAGGAACGGTGGAAGCGGATAGTCCGGGTGAGGGACAAGGAAGTACAATGACTCTGAAATTGCCGCTGGTAGCCTTGCCTCAAAAGTTGACATCGGCTATCAATTTAAAAACAATTGCTTTGGCTGCGCCTTTGAAGGCCTCTACCGATATTGTCCCCTCTCTCGAAGGCTTGCACGTTTTAGTTGTAGACGATCGCAGCGATACGCGCGAACTCTTAGCATTTGTGCTAGAAAGCTACGGGGCTGAGGTTTTGACGGTGGAATCTGCCAGAAGTGCGATCGCCGCTTTGACTGAAAATCCCGGCAAATATGACGTGCTAATCTCTGATATCGGAATGCCAGAGGGAGATGGGTATTTCTTAATTCGAGAAGTGCGAGCTCTTGCTGCAGAAGCCGGAGGAGAAATCCCAGCGGTTGCGCTGACTGCTTATGCGAGCGATAAAGAACGCGAAAGGGCGATCGAAGCGGGTTTTAAAACGCATATTTCCAAACCAGTGCAGCCCGTTCAACTAGCATTAATGGTTGCCAATTTAGCGGGACGATTTTAATTTATTGATTGTAGGGACAAAACAATGTTGTGTCCTAAATTTGTAGGGACACAACAAGAGTCATCTCCAAAAAAGCCTGTTTTGAACAGGCAAGAGGGCTGTTCCACAATAATTATTGGAGATGTCTAATGTTGTATCAGGATTTTGTAGTAACACAACGATTGCGGGCAATTAAGAATTGCCAAAAAGAGCGCAATATGGGAAAATAAAAAAAAATATAAAAATTACGGAGTTCAGATTCTTGGTAAATATTAAATGTCGGGGTATTACGTTCTCAAATATCGAAGCCGTAATCTTTGACAAAGACGGCACTCTAGAGGATTCTCAAGAATTTTTGAGACTGTTGGGGATTAAGCGATCGCGCCTCGCAGACGCTCAAATTCCGGGCGTTGGAGAGCCTTTACAAATGGCTTTCGGTATCGAAGGCGGCAGCATTGACCCCACGGGCTTGCTAGCAGTGGGTAGTCGCAGGGAAAATGAGATTGTTGCAGCGGGATACATCGCGGAAACCGGCAGGGGATGGCTGGAATCTTTAACTATTGCGCGCCGCGCTTTTGACGAAGCTGACGAAATGTTTAAAAATAGTGCTGTTTCTCCTTTATTTGTCGGCAGTTTGGAAGTGCTGAAATATCTTTCGGAAGCGGGTTTAAAACTGGGAATTCTTTCGGCGGCTACGACGGAGGTTGTGCAGAAATTTGTGAAACACCACGCATTAGGTGACTACATTCAGTTAGAAATGGGAGTTGATTCAACGGTTCACAAACCCGATCCGAAATTGTTTTTGGAAGCTTGTGAGAAACTCGGAGTAAATCCCGCAGCAACTTTGATGGTGGGAGATTCAGCGGGCGATATTCAGATGGGTAAAAATGCGGGCGCGGCGGGGTGTATCGGGATTTGTTGGGGGAAGGCCCAGGTTAGTCATTTGGAAAATGCTGATGTGGCGATCGCATCTTTGGATGAAATTAAAATTTTAGCAGATTGAGCAAACATCACATCGCCGGGGCAGGTTTTGCTTGGGAAAATCTCGCTTGTACCTGAGTCCAGATCCCCCCTAACCCCCCTTAAGAAGGGGGGGACAAGAGTGTTCAAAGTCTCCCTTTTTAACGGAGAAGAGTCTTCTGTTTCGTCCCCCCGTTAAGAAGGGGGGACAAGAAAGAGCATTCAAAGTCCCCCTTCTTAAGGGGGATTTAGGGGGATCTGGCCTCGGCTATAAGCGAGAGGTACAAAGGTTTTTAATCTTAAGTTAACACGATAAAAAGCATTGCGGTTTCCCTACAGCTAACAACGCAAACCGAGAATTACGACATCTCTTTCAACACCGTCAAGTTCGGCAACTTGCGGCAGATATCCCCACCGCTGAAAGCCAAATTTTTCAAACAATCTTACACTCGGCTGATTGTGAGCAAAAATTATTCCTATGAGAGTTTTAAGCTTCAATTCTGGACTCCGCACAATTGCCGATTGCAATAAATTTTGTCCGATTCCGCAGCGTTGGCGATCGGGTGCGACGTAGATGCTAACTTCTGCTGTATGCTGATAGGCGGCGCGTCCGTAGAAAAGCTGAAAACTCAGCCAGCCAACAATATTTTGTTCTGATTCCATTACCAAAATCGGCCAGGAAGTGGGGCAGTGTTCTCTGTACCAAGGGAGGCGGCTTTCGACTGAGACTGGTTTTAAATCTGCTGTGGCCATTCTGCCCGGGATTGCTGCGTTATATATTCCGACAATTGCTGGCAAATCGCTGTCTTCTGCGTCGCGGATTTTCATCGTTGGGTTGAGGGTTGACTGTTGGCTGTTGGCTGTTGACTGTTGACTGTTGACTGTTGACTGTTAACTGTTAACTAATGACTAATAACTAATGACTCTTGTACAGTTCCATAATATCGCTGAGGGCCATCCGCGAATTTGCTCCCAAAGTCAGCGGCGATTTGTGTCCTCGCTGCAAGTGTTCTGCCGCCGCACAGCCGATCATTGCTGCGTTGTCAGTACAATATTTTAATGGCGGAAACAATACTCGCAAGTTGTGTTTTGTGGCTGCTGCTTGTAAATTTTTTCGCAGTCCGCTGTTTGCTGCAACTCCGCCCCCCACTACAATAGTGGTAAGCCCGAAATTTACGGCGCAGTCGATCGCTCTTTTTGTTAAACCCTTGGCTACTGTTTCCTGAAAGCTGGCCGCAATATCATTAATTGTAGAGTCAGGCAAGATGCCTTCGGCACCCACATTGTTATTTTGTTTCTTGAGTTTCTGTACTAATTGCAAAACTGCGGTTTTCAAGCCGCTAAAACTGCTGTCGTAAGGATGGTAGCCGCCACCAGGCAAAGAAATTCTGCCTTCTGGTAGAGGGTATGCTTGGGGATTGCCAAGGGCGGCCAATTTGTCAATCAGCGGCCCGCCGGGATATCCTAGCTGCAACAGTCTCGCAACTTTATCAAAAGCTTCGCCGGCGGCGTCGTCGCGCGTGTGTCCTACAGTTTCATAAACGCCGCAATCTTTGACATAAATAAAGCTAGTGTGTCCCCCGGAAACTAACAAACACAAAAACGGTGGCTGCAAGTCGGGTTCGGTAAGGTAAGAAGCGTAGATGTGCCCTTCGAGGTGGTGGACGCCTAAAAAAGGTTTTTGATGGACTATTGCCAAGCTTTTCGCCGCTGTCAGCCCGACTAACAATGCACCTACTAAACCGGGGGCACAAGTCGCTGCAATGCCGTCAATTTCTGACCAACTCAGGTTTGCTTCACCGAGACACTGGGCAATTACCTGATTGAGCATTTCTAGGTGACTCCGCGAAGCCACTTCCGGTACTACCCCGCCAAACTGCTCGTGGATTTTAATTTGCGATGCTACAACATTGCTGCAAACTTGACGATTCTTAACAATTGCTGCTGCTGTTTCGTCACAACTTGTTTCGATTGCGAAAATGGTTGCCATTAACTGGTAATTTTATTTGATAGGTTAGTTATTGCTAGCTTAACTAATTCGGTGCAAGTCCCCCGCTCTACCTGTACTCAGGTTATTGTTAAGGGATTTTTGCCCGATCGACAGGTAAGGCCATCATCTGATGCAATGAAGGAATATCCTCGCGGTATTGCTAGCTCAGCATTGACCTATCAAAACGGGAATCCCTCACTCTATTGGGATTTGCCGCATCAATGATGGATACTTTACACTGTCAACAAACACGGTAATCTGGGTTCCAGATTGGCAAGTTGAAATGCTTGTACAAAAACTTATTGTTTTGTAACAAAAGGAAACAATTCCATGCGACGATTGTTTGCTGCAATTTTAGTGTTGAGTGTCTGGTTCAGTTTTGCTCCAGTTGCTTCGGCTTACAATTTAGTGCCGTGCAAAGACTCTCCCGAATTCCAGGAACTGGCTAAAAATGCGCGTTCTACGAATGGCGACCCGGCATCTGCGAAAGCAAGATTCGATCGCTATTCTCAAGCTATGTGCGGCCCGGAAGGATACCCGCACTTAATCGTAGACGGCAACTTGAGCAGAGCAGGGGACTTTTTGATTCCTAGCATACTGTTCTTGTATATGGCAGGTTGGATTGGTTGGGTGGGCCGTTCTTATCTGCAAGTTACCAAAAAATCAGCAACACCAGAGGAAAAAGAGATTATTATCGACGTTCCTTTGGCCATCAAATGTATGCTGAGCGGCGTTTTATGGCCTCTGGCAGCTATCACATCAATCACCAGCGGTGAAATGTTTGCCAAGGAAGACGAAATTACTGTTTCCCCCCGCTAAAATTGGGAAATGGAGAAGAGCTAATAGCTAACAGTTAAGTAATTAACTGCAAATTAGCAATTAGGCGTAGACCGATCGGCAATTACCAACTGTCTCGAATTTTCAGGAGCAGAATTCATGCAATACTTTGTCAAGTTTCTTTCGACCGCACCAGTATTGGCTATCCTTTGGCTATCTATTCAAGGCGCGGCTTTAATTGAATTTAACCGCTTTTTCCCCGACCTGCTTTTCCATCCGATGCCTTAAGATTTGAGGGAAATTAGGTTGCAAAACCTAGGAGTGAAAAGTTGAGAGTTTTGATTTTTGAATTATGAGTTACAGGTTAATTTAAAACTCAAATATCAAAACTCTCAAACCATACCAGTTCATGCTAGACAGCGCATAAATAGGTAAAATCCAAGGATATCAACTATTTAGTTATCAAATTAGTTAGCAATGACTAATGACTAATGATTAATGACTAATGACTAAATGACTAATGACTAATATTGTGAATCGATGAAGTCTTATATCGCCGCAGCAATTCAAATGACTAGCTTGCCTCACCTGCAAAAAAATTTGGTTCAGGCAGAGGAATTAATCGACCTGGCAGTGCGTCGGGGTGCGGAGTTAGTTTCCTTACCAGAAAATTTCTCGTTTATGGGAGAAGAGGAGGAAAAGATTGCTTCAGCAGAGGCGATCGGACTCCAAAGCGAAAAATTCCTCAAAACGATGGCCCAACGGTTCCAGGTAACGATTCTGGGCGGCGGATTTCCAGTGCCGACTGCAGGGGGGAAGGTATACAATACTTGTTTGCTGGTAGACCCAAACGGCACTGAAGTGGCAAGGTACAGAAAAGTACATTTGTTCGATGTGGATGTTCCCGACGGCATTACTTACAGGGAATCGAACACTGTGAAAGCTGGTGAAGATTTGCCGTCGGTTTATGTGTCGCCGGAGTTGGGGACGCTGGGACTTTCGGTGTGCTATGACGTGCGGTTCCCGGAAGTGTACAGGCATTTGTCGTACAAGGGGGCTGATATTTTGTTCGTGCCCGCGGCGTTTACTGCTTACACTGGCAAGGATCACTGGAAGGTTTTGTTGCAAGCTAGGGCGATCGAGAATACTTGTTATATGATTGCCCCGGCACAAACTGGCCGCCACTACGGCCGCCGTCAAACTCACGGTCACGCGATGATTATAGACCCTTGGGGTACGGTTTTGGCGGATGCTGGAGAGGAACCGGGTGTGGCGATCGCAGAAATTAATCCCGATCGACTAGAACAAGTCCGCCGCCAGATGCCATCTCTGCAACACCGGGTTTTTATTTGAAGGAATTTTGAGATTAATTAATCTCAAAATTTCAGTCCCCGTCAACGACAAAACCTGAAAACTTTTTATTCTAGCGAGGAATTGTGTCGGTTCGTACACAAAAAAACTTAGATCGTGTGGGTGCGATCGACAACAATAAGCGGGTGGGGACGGATTTACGCCGATCGATGAGTGATATTGTCGATCGGACGTGACTCTGGCCCCGACAGCTTAATATATTGTTTTTTCCCGCAGATGAACGGCCAATAACTCGCGATAAAATATCTAATGCAGGTTCAATGGGCGTGCACTTCTGCTAAAAGGCGAATTGGCGAAAGTAGAATTGCACGAAATGCGTCTTTTTGGGATAAATGAAACACACTCTTTCGGTTTTAGTTGAAGATGAAGCGGGTGTCCTCACTCGAATTGCTGGTTTGTTTGCCCGTCGGGGTTTTAATATTGAAAGTCTGGCTGTTGGCCCGGCGGAACAAGGGGGAGTGTCTCGGATTACGATGGTTGTACCGGGAGATGACCAAATTATCGAGCAGTTGACAAAGCAACTGTACAAGTTGATTAACGTGCTTAAAGTTCAGGATATAACAGAAATTCCCTGTGTGGAACGGGAGTTGATGTTGCTGAAAGTTAATGCTGCTAGCGGGACGCGATCGGAGATAATTGAGTTAGCTCAAATTTTTAGAGCGCGAGTTGTGGATATTGGTGATGATACGCTGACATTGGAAGTTGTGGGAGATCCCGGTAAAATGGTGGCGATCGTCCAGGTTCTGAATAGATTTGGGATTAAGGAAATTGCTCGTACTGGGAAAATTGCCCTGACGCGGGAGTCGGGGGTCAATACTGAGTTTCTCAAGTCTTTGGAAGCGAAACTTTAAGGAAGAAGGAAGAAGGAAGAAGGAAGAAGGAAGAAGGAAGAAGGAAGAAGGAAGAATGTTTTAACTTCCAATTGCTAATTTCCAATTTCCAATTCCCGATTTCCTTTTCCCACTTTCCTTTTACCAATGACTACTAACTAATGACTAATGACTGATGACTAATTACCATTTGGGTTGACTTTCTATCAAAAGTGTGGCTGCCATGCTGTCTATCGGCTTTGAGAAAAAGTATCCTTGTCCGTATTCGCATTGCAGGGCTCTGAGTAAATTAAGCTGTTCGCTGGTTTCGATTCCTTCAGCAATTACATCCATACCTAAATGACTGGCTAAAATTAAAATAGTCTGTACAATCGCTTCGTTGCCTTCATCTTCAGTCATGCGGCTAACAAAAGCTCGATCGATTTTTAAAGCATCAGTTGGAAAAGTGTGCAGGCGGCTTAAAGAAGAATAGCCAGTGCCGAAATCGTCAATATATAATTGAATTTCTAATTTTTTCAATTCCGCGAGGATAGCGACTGCTGATTCGGCATTTTCCATGATGACGCCTTCAGTAATTTCTAACTTTAAACTGCGGGGGTCAAGCTGAGTTTCTTGTAAAATTTCGCGGATGCGATCGATTAAATCCGGTTGTTTAAATTGTTGGTTAGAAAGGTTGACGCTGACAGTCAGCGGCGGATTTGTTGGGAATGTTTCGTGCCACTCGTGGATCTGACGGCAAGCCGATCGCATCATCCACCAGCCCATAGGTATAATCAATCTAGTTTCTTCAGCTACTAAAATAAACTCGCCAGGAGATACGACACCCCGCTGCGGGTGATACCACCGCAGCAGCGCTTCAAAACCGCTGATTTTACCGCTGATTAGAGAGACGATGGGCTGATAGTAAAGCTGAAATTCCTGGGAGTCTAAAGCGCGTCGCAGGTCGTTTTCCAGTTGCAAAAGGGCGACGGCGCGAGTGTGCATACTTAAGTCAAAAACTTCGTGGCGAGCTTTACCCAATCCCTTCGCATGATACATGGCAGCATCTGCATCTCGGAGCAGTTCTTCAGGTCGATCGTACAACATGGGTAAGGGGACAGGGGGAACAGGAGAGTCGGAAGATAAGCAAGACAAAGAAGTTTCCCGATCGATATTTCCCAGATTTTCGAGGCTCGACAGTTTGCTGGTTTCCCTTGGAGAGGTAGGAAAACCAGAACAAACAATCCCAATGCTAGCACTGGTAAAAACTTGATATTCGTTAAGGTAAAAAGGCTCTGCCAGTTCCGCTTGCACTCGTTCGGCAATCACGATCGCATCCTCGGTGCTTTTGATATTTTCCAGCAAAATAGCAAATTCGTCGCCGCCGAGACGGGCAACAGTATCTCCAGCGCGCAAACAGATTCCCAGGCGCTGCGCGATCGCGATCAGCAACCGATCGCCCACTAAATGCCCCAAACTGTCGTTAACAACCTTAAAGCGATCGAGATCGATAAACAGCACGGCAAACAAAATCTCGGGACGGCGTTTTGAAAGAGCGATCGCGTGCCCCAAGCGATCCATAAATAAAGCTCGGTTGGGCAAACCGGTTAGCATATCGTGCAAAGCATCGTGTACTAACTTATCTTCTGCTATCTTGCGGAGGGTAATATCTTCGACAGTGCCTTCGTAGTAAAGTAAATTTCCGTCAGGGTCGCGAACTGCCCGGCCGTTCTCGGAAACCCAGATAGTAGTGCCGTCAGCGCGGTAAACTTGGGACTCGAACTCAGACACAAAACCGTGTTTTTCGATCGCGCGCAAAAACTCGACGCGCCGATTGGGATCGACGTAAAGTTGGCGGTCTATGTCTTGGATATTCGCGATCAATTCGGCGGCCGACTCGTAGCCGTAAATTCTCGCCA
Organism: Microcoleus sp. MON2_D5; assembly: GCF_036701905.1. NCBI lineage: Bacteria > Bacillati > Cyanobacteriota > Cyanophyceae > Oscillatoriales > Microcoleaceae > Microcoleus > Microcoleus sp. MON2_D5. The sequence goes on along the minus strand of NZ_JAUBRM010000063.1, from coordinate 4,530 downwards.
AAGCAGGGTTAGCGCTGAGGTAGCGTCCGTCGGGCGTTGTCTGAAAAATGCCTTCGATCGCATTTTCAAAGATACTGCGGTATTTCTCTTCCGCCTGTTGCAGCGCGAATTCTGCCTGCTTGCGATCGGTGATATCCGTCAACGTGACGAGATAGCCTAGAACTTCACCGCTTTTGGTCATTTCTGGCACTGCTTGCCAAAAGACCCAGGTTGTGAAGTCACCCTTGCAAAAACGGTACTCTAACTTACAGGGCAACTTGTCTGTGACAGCGCGATACCACTGGCTCAAAACACGCTCGCGGTCTTCCGGATGCACACTTTGTGCCCAACCTTCGCCTATTGCCTTTAGCGCAGTCAGTCCCGCCATCTCCAAAAATCGCTCATTGACGTACAAGCAATCTCCAGCAGCGTCGGCGCGGAAAATCCCCACCGGCAGTATTTTTGCCAAGGTGTAATAGCGGTATTCGCTTTCTAGCAGCGCGCTGGCTGCTACTTTAGTCTCTGTGATGTCAAACATTGCCCCTTGAAGAATGACAGACTTGCTTGCTTCATCGCGAACTGCGGTCGCTTGATCGCGGAACCAGACGACTCGACCGTTGCGGGCGATCGCGCGGTATTCTGAAACCAGCGACCCCTCGCAGAAGATATCTTCTCCATCAGTGAATTTCTGTGTGGCGTTTTCAACTAACACGCGGTCACGGTCTTCTGGGTGAACGAGTTTCAGCCACAGGTCGGGATCTGCTCTCCATTCAGCTACAGAATAACCTAGAAAAGTCTCGATTTGCGGGCTGATGTAAAGTTTGGCAGCCTTGCGGTTGAGGGGAGAAATGTAGGTGACAGCGGGCATTTGTTCTACCAGGGCGCAGTATTTCGCTTCTACAGTGGACAGTGCTGCTTCTAGGCGCTGCCGCTCTAATTCGGCGGCGGCCCGTCCGGCAAAGATGCTGAGAATTAATCGGAATTTGGCAAGATGTGCTTCGACCAGGGGTCGATCGTGAAAAATACAAATAATGCCTAAAGGTTCTCCGTAAGAGTTTTTCAGCAAGACTCCCAGGAAACTGCGCGCACCTGTAACTATCGGTCTGCGGTCTTCTGGAAAGGTTTCCCAGAGGTAGTCGGGACACGAATACATTCCCGCCTCCAGCACCCGCGCTTCGGGAGTATTGGCGGTGTCGCACTCAAAGTTTGGCTGCTGCTGTCCGTCGCTCCACAAACTGATAAGTTGCAATCTATTGGCCGCAGCATTGGTGCGTGCCTTCGACTTAATCGATTGGGCAGCGACGGCGGTGCGAACTCCTAGTGCTGAGGCTAAGTGGCAAACTAAGGCATCAAAGAATTCAGCTCCCCCCGGCGAATCAGTAGCTGCTAGGATTTCGCCCAGCAAATGTTCCTCTAATTGCTCGGAAGCAGTAACTTTGGGAGGATTTTCGGCATTCGGGCGATCGACATTTTCTCCCATCGAACCCGAAATGCCCAGACTTAGGCTTTTGCAGGTTCCAGGCCCCACAATAGGCGAAGAATTCACACTTAGGCGCTCTTGCTTGGCGAAGAATACAGCGCGGCCCCTACCTAAAACTTTACCCAAGAAGCTGTCAGTTGCCGGCCACAGATTTGAGTTCGGGAAAATCAAAAAGTTTTTCCGCATTTTCAATCCCGCAGATAAATCGTCGGGCTTTAATTCTGCCAACTGCCGTTGCTCGTGGGCTAGCGGTAGACTAGATGGCCTTCGGTGGCACTTGATATAAATCGCGGACACCAAGGCTAAAGTCGCCGATAATCCCAGAAAATATGCAAGAATCTCAAAGTAAAAAAATAAATCTAGCTCGAACATCGATTAGCACCGCTCGACAATTGTTGTAGTTATCTGAAGCCAATCTATTTAAAAATAACTAAGTATCGTCACGGATGGGTAACGAATACAAGCTCAGATCGCCGTGAAGGCGACAAGAGAGTTAACAGTTCACAAAAAACCTGGCAATACTTGACATTACCGAACTTTTTGTTGTTTTTTTCGTACAGGATCAACCCGGACTGGTGAAATTGCAAACACATATACAGTTGTGGCACTCCTCTAAGGGTGAGTTTACGTTTACTTTTATAATCATATTTAACGCTGCATTCACATCAGCATTAATCCGACTTTCATTGAAAGAGCTAAACCACCCTCGTTTACCTCTCTTACCCTGGCAAGACTCTTCCTTACCCACAGGCTCTAAATCCCAAAAGCTGGGCTTATTTGTATAAGATGCTTGTGTAACTATTACCTTGAGACAGAATAAATCCGTTTTGTAAGTAAGAAATTTTATGAGCTGGGTATGAGAAATTACTACAAAATGCTGATGCTTCTTTTCTAATCTTATATTTTGTTTATCCCTCACCTTGGTACCACTAATTAACTGGATTATTTTCTCATCCACCAACTGCTTGACAATCAAACTGCTGGTTTGATGAAGGTAGTTTTCTAATCGCTTGTTTTGATTAAAGGTGATTTGCTGGATTTGGCGCGTCGTAGATTTTTCCTGGTGAAGTTTTGACCGTAAAAAGGCTTTGCGCTGATTGAAACCTTGATTGATTGATTTGTGATGTTTTTTATCATAGATAGTTGGAGTAAATGTTGGCTTATTGGATGCCACAACTACGAGGTTACTAATCCCTAAATGTTTACCTAGTCTGAGGTGGCAATTTAAATCCACCAACGTTACAGGCTTTTGATTGGCAACCTCAACAAAGTAGCTCGCTGTTGCAAAACCTCTCCTTACCTTGATTAAAGTTGGAAATTTTGTAGAAATTATTATGTCATTTCGAGATAAATGAAGTAGTCCATTATTTTTGTCACCTCCCCTTTTTTTTCTCGATTGGTTATCATGACTTAACAAGTTACATCGCCAGATTTTATGTTTGTATTGGGAGATGCTGGGGAGAAATAAAAATCGAGGTAGAGCTCGATCAGAAGCTATTCTTGACTTGTGACCATCCTCCCAATCGTGAACAACTCGTTTGAGAACTTGAGTGCTATTTTTAACAGGGAATGATTGAGAGCCGTCTGTAGGTTTTAAGAGGGCAGATAACTGTCTGATAATTCTGGTACTACCAACTTTAGATACCGAAGTAAAAAAGTGTTTCCTCATATAATATTTACCAGGATTGTAGAGATTTATCGACAGAAACGATAAGTCATCAAACTGTTTATAAAACTGATGCTGCCCATCTATGTAAGGCCTTTCAACAACAATCATAAATTTTGGGAGAAACGAAAAGTTTTTTGTTGCTTTGCTAAGCAATATACAATAAAGTCTAGGGATTATCTGATCTAGTGTAACACCCATGATGAAAGCGATCGTTTTTCACACGCCCGGAAGCCCGTCCGTATTGAAACTGCAAGATATCCCCGCCCCTACTATACAAACAGAAACTGAAGTTTTGGTACGGTTGCGAGCGGCGGGTATCAATCCGATCGATACTAAGTTGCGATCGCGCGGCACTTTTTACCCCGAGAGAACTCCTCACGTTTTGGGGTGCGACGGTGCTGGAGTCGTAGAGGCTGTCGGTGCTGGTGTGCAAAGTTTCCAAGTGGGAGACGAGGTTTTTTTCTGCAATGGCGGTTTGGGCGGGTCGATCGGTACTTATGCTGAGTTTGCCGTTGTAGACGAACGGTTTCTCGCCCTCAAGCCTGCTGCTTTAAGTTTTGTGGAGGCGGCGGCGGCACCGTTAGTTTTAATTACAGCTTGGGAATCGCTGTACGATCGAGGGCGCTTGCAAGCCGGCCAAAAAGTGCTGGTTCAAGCTGGTGCTGGCGGTGTCGGCCACGTCGCGGTACAGTTGGCGAAGTTGCAGGGGGCAGAGGTTTGCACGACTGTCAGTTCTGAGGAAAAAGCCAATTTTGTCAAGCCCTTAGGTGCAGATTCAGTTATTTTATACAAAAATACCAATGTTGTCGATGAGGTTTTGACTTGGACTCAAGGACAAGGAGTTGATTTGGCTTTCGATACAGTCGGGGGAGAAACTTTTTACCAAACTATTCCGGCTGTGAAGATTTATGGAGATTTGGTAACCATTTTGGAACCCGATCCAGCTTTGGGCAATTTGAAAACAGCGAGAATGCGGAATCTGAGAATTAGTCTGGAATTAATGTTAACACCGATGCTGGAAGGTTTGGTGGAGGAACAGGAACAGCAGGCTCATATTTTGCAGAAGTGTGCTCGTTTGTGCGATCGCAACTTGCTAAAAATTCACGTCAGCAAAACTTTCCCTCTCGAAGAAGCGCAAGCCGCTCACGAACTGTTAGAAACAGGATCGGTAACCGGTAAAATAGTGCTTGAAATTGCGGCTGGTTAAAAATGCGGATGGTTAAATAAGAAATTCACAACTGATATCATGTCCGGTCGAGGAACCGCGATTTTTGTAGGGCGGGTTCACCAACTGGAGTTTAGACTAAGCAGACCACAGGAGCGCGATCGAGTCTCCTGTTATGAACGTCAATTTTGAACGGCAAGGGTCGCTGGCAAACAAGCTATGAAGCCTAACCAATGG
>NZ_JAUBRM010000062.1:0-45845 GCF_036701905.1 Microcoleus sp. MON2_D5 | reverse complement strand
ACTAACTGCTTGATCAGCTAGACTAACCATCCCATAAGCTTTTCAGCTTATTTTCGGTTAAACGAATCGCACAGCGAGAGCATTCCCTGGTAGGTTTTTAACTCTTACCGTTAACGTAGTACGCAGGTACGCCTCTGGTCAACTATGGTTTAAGTCTTAGGCCCGAAGCAAGCGTGTCTTGAGACCTGGGTCGTTGACAGTGATTTGGATGCCGTAGTTATTAACTGACGCCAGTTAGGCACAGCTTTAAAATATTTTAAGATTTTATGCTGAAACGGGACTCACAAAATGCCGTGTTTTTTTAATGGCCTTTCTCTAACAAACTAAATGTCAGCAAATTCTGATTTTCTGCTTGCTGTCGGATGAGGGCTGCTGCTGTTTGAGAGTCTACTGGCTTGGAGAAAAAGAATCCCTGGGCGTACTCACATTTTAACCCTTTTAGTATAGATAGTTGCGAGGCTTCTTCGACTCCTTCGGCTACTACATCCATGCCTAAATTGTGGGACAAAGTAACGATCGACCGCACAATTTCTGTGGGGTCAATGCCTCCTTTACTGAAATCGAACTCACCTCCCATCCTGCTAACAAAAGAGCGGTCTATTTTTAAGGTATTGGTGGGGAAGCGGTGCAGGTAGGAGAGCGAGGAATAGCCGGTGCCGAAGTCGTCAATGCACAAGTGTATGTTTCGGGTTCTGAGCTGCACCAGCATTGCTGTTACTGATTCGGAATTTTCTATGAGTACGCTTTCGGTAATTTCTAGTTTTAAACTGCTGCCGTCGAGGTGAGTTTCTGCGAGAACTTGGTCGATGTATTCGATTAAATTTGGTTGAGAAAACTGTTTGACCGAAATGTTGACGCTAACGCTTAAGGGGGGGTGGCTGGGAAATAGCTGCTGCCACTGGCGGATTTGGTGGCAAGCTGTGCGGAGTACCCAGCGGCCCAGGGGTACGATCAAGCCGGTTTCTTCGGCGATGGTGATGAATTCGCCGGGGGAAACTAAGCCGCGTTCTGGATGCTGCCAGCGCACTAGGGCCTCAAAACTGGTAATTGTGTTAGTGGCGATCGACACGATCGGCTGGTAGTGAATAATAAACTGGGGCGCTGCGGATAAGGGAGGTAAGGCTGATTCGGGGGATGGGGGAAAGTCTTCTTCTCTGGCCGGCTCTCTAATGGATTCGATCGCCCGCCGCAGGTCGTTTTCTAGCTGCAACAGCCGCAAAGCGTGGGCGTGCATGGAACTGTTGAAAACTTCGTGTCGGGATCTGCCGAGTTCTTTGGCGCGGTACATTGCTGTGTCAGCGTCGCGCAACAGGGTTGTCGGTTCCACGTATTCGCCAGAACTCAAAGCTATGCCGATGCTGGCGGTGATAAATACTTCGTGTCCGTCTAGAAGCAGAGGGGAGGTGATTTTCTTTTGCAGGCGGTTGACAATGGTGGTAGCTTCATTGATGCCCTCGATGTCTTCGAGCAACAGCACGAACTCGTCTCCTCCGAGGCGGGCCACTGTATCTCCGGGTCTGAGACAAGCTTCCAGACGCCGCGCGATCGCTACTAGCAGTTGATCGCCGATGGCGTGGCCGAGGGAATCGTTGACTACTTTAAATCTATCTAAATCGAGAAACAGCACGGCAAACAAGTAGTCTTTGCGCCGTTTTGCCAGCCTCAGAGCGTGTTCGAGCCGATCGGTAAATAGCGATCGGTTAGGCAATCCGGTGAGGGCGTCGTGAAAAGCATCGTGCAGCAGTTGTTCTTCGGCGAGTTTGCGCTGAGTGATATCGTGACAGTTAATCACGATTCCCTCGACTGCGGGATCGTAAAGCAAGTTGGTGGCTACAGCTTCTACATAACACCAGGAACCGTTGCGGTGGCGGACTCGGTACTCAACTGGGCACAGGCTTCTTTTGGGGTTTTCAATGGCTTTGTGGAGGGTTTCGGCGATCGTGGCGCAGTCGTCGGGGTGAACTATTTCTAAGGCGCTGCGGCCGATCGCATGGTGGGGCGCGTATCCTAAAATTCGCTTGACGGAAGGGCTGATGTAGCGGAAGATTCCTTCGGCGTCGAGAATGATCGTGATGTCTGTGGCGTTTTCAATCAGCGAGCGAAATCGCTGTTCGCTTTGGCGCAGGGCTGATTCTGCTTGTTTGCGATCGCTGATGTCGAGGGCTACTCCGTCTATAATTACGTCGCCGTTTTCGTTTTTGGAAAATTTAGCGCTGTCTTGCACCCACTTGACCTCCCCAGAGCTCAGAACGATGCGGTACTGCCGATCGCACGGCAAAAGAGTCGCTCTTGATGCTGCTACGCGGCTGTCAAACGAGCTTTTGTCGTCTGGATGGATGATTTCGGTCAAGAGTTCCGGGTGCGAAATCACTTCTTCGGCCCCGAACCCAGTAACTTCGCGCACGCCCGGACTGATGTAGGGCATGGAAATTGTGCCGTCTGGATGCAGCACGGTGCGGTAGACTGAGCCGGGAATGTTGGCTGCCATTGTGGCTAGCTGCTGCTGGATGCCGCAGACTGCTGCTTCGGCGCGCTTGCGTTCTGCAAGTTCGGTTTGGGCTTGTTGGTAAAGTTCGGCTTGGTGGATCGCGATCGCGCACTGATCGGCTATGGCTTTGAGTAGCGACAGTTCTTCGACGCTCCAAGAGCGCGCCCGATCGCACTGATAGAGGCTAATTCCTCCCAAAAATGACCGCTGGTAGAGCAGCGGCGCGATCGCGACGCCGCGAAACCCTACCAACTCTGCTGATTCTTGCAGGGACGGGCAAAGTGTCGATAACTCGTCGATGATCAGGGTTTCCCCGGCCGCTAGCCCGGAGCGGAAGTGTTCGGCCACTTTGCAATTTAGCCCGACAAACCGTTCTCTGTCGGCTCCTTTGCTGATGTAGCGAATTCTGATGCCGCCTTCAGCATCTGGCTGCAAGATGGCGCAGGCGCTGATGTCTAAAGCTTCGTGCAGTTGATCTGCGGTGGTTTGCAGCACTTCGTCGAGTACAAGGGTGAAGCGCATGGCTTGGAGGATGCGGTTGGCGATCGCTTCTCGCTGAGCTTGCCGCTGAATTTGGGCGATCGCTTCTTGTTGCTGGCGCCGCATTTTGTATTCTTGGAGCGATCGTTCTAAAACTGTTGGCAACCTAAACAGGCGCCCTTTTAATACGTAATCGGTCATTCCGGCTTTGATGCACTCAACTGCCGCTTCTTCTCCCAAACTTCCCGTTACTAAAATCAAGGGTATGTCTTGCCCTAATTCCTGCATTAATTTCAATACTTCTAAACCGTTGAAGCCGGGGAGGCGGTAATCTGAGAGTACAGCATCGTACTGGCAATTCTCGAGCAGTTTTCTGCACTCTGTTGCTGTTTCTGCCGTGTCGCAATTAAAATTTACCCCCCCCGCTTCTAAGGCGAGCACTATTAATTCCATATCTTCTGCCATGTCTTCGATAATCAACAATTTTAATGTTGATTCCGCTACCATTTTTAGTAGATAGTTGGTCTGATTTATATCTAACATAAGGAATTGGGGAGGTTTTCAAGTGGTTATTCGTGTTTTTGCTAGTAATTTTTTAGACGGAGTTTTGTGGTTAATTTTATCGGGATATTATTTTTAGTTATTATTAGCAAAATAAATTATATACTCTATTCGCAAGACCTTTATTTAGCACCTGCAGTCGAGGGCTGACCGAACCGATTGGGGATCGTCCCAATTTTTAAAAGAGGGTTTTTTAGGAGTACGAGCATCTTTCACAGCCAAGCCTATATCTTTCGCTTCCATCTCTAACAGTGAACACTCCTGTCACACCAAAATTCGGATGATCTCACCGATTGTGACTTATTTAAGTGTATAAGAGTTTTAAATTCTGAATTTAAAACTCTTATACACTTAACTTACGAATCTATATTACCGTTTGAGATTGTTTGCCCTAGTTTAAAGTAAAACGTGGCTCCTTGACTAGGTAGGCTTTCGGCCCAAACCGTGCCGCCGTGGCGGTGAATAATCCGCTGGACGATCGCCAAACCGATGCCCGTCCCTTCAAATTCTCTCTGGGAGTGCAGCCTCTGAAAGGCTCCAAACAGGCGATCGGCATATTCCATCGGAAAACCCACCCCGTTATCCTTGACAAAAATCGTCCCATCAGGTAAACCCTCAATAACTATTGTAGCCGGAGTGCGCCCGCGGCTGAACTTGACGGCGTTGCTAATCAAGTTGCTGAACACCTGTTGCAGCAAGGTTGGATCTCCCATTACCGTCGGTAAATTTCCGACTGCAAATTCAACGCTGTGGAGAGTTTGGGTCGGGTCTGCGACGGTTGGGGGTTTAGTCAATTTAATCGCATTTTGTACCAAACGGCTCAGATCGATCGGAATTTGCCTCAACTCGGTGCGACTCACCCGCGACAGGGCCAGCAAACCGTCAATCAACAGGCTCATTTTTTCGCTGCTGTCTTCAATTATTTCCATATAGTGAACTATTTTGCGATCGCTCAAAGCCTCAGTTGATTCTAGCCGCTGCTTCAACGCTTCTACAAAACCTGAAATGTGTCGCAAAGGTGCGCGCAAGTCGTGGGAAACAGAGTAAGAAAAAGATTCTAACTCTTGATTTGCAGCTTCTAATTGCTCTGTGCGTTCTGACAAAGCTTGTTTTGTCTCTACCAACTCAGTGATATCGCGAGCAGTGCCAATTAAAGCATAAACCTCACCGTCGAGATTTCTGAGGGGAATTTTAAAAGTATCGTAGTAAGTAGTGGCGCCAGCTATCACAAATTTGTCCTGCAAGTGCATAGTTTCGCCTGTTTCAAATACCTGCAAATTTTTCCTACAAAATTGTTCGGCTATTTCTGGGGAAAAACATTCAAAAAGAGTTTTCCCCTGCATCTCTTTTCTGCTATTTAAGCCAGCAGTTTTGGCAACAGATTGATTGACAAAAGCCAGGCGCATATTTTTGCGTTCGACCACAAAAATGCGATCGGGCAAGGCATCAAAAAAAGTTTCTAATTCTGCGGTACGCTGAGCGACTTGAGCTTCTAAAGTTTCGTTGAGTTCTTTGAGTTCAAATTCTACTCGTTTGCGTTCGGTGATATCTTGACCTATTCCGATACAACTGCCGTCGGAAAGGTGAACATTTGCCCAAGAAGTGTCGATAATTCGCCCGTCTCTAACTTTTGTTTTGAAGTCGCTCCACTTCTGATTTGCTGCTTGGATTTCATCCAAAACGTATTGACGGTATTCTGGCTGCGGATAAACTTCGGCCAAGATATCGCGGTTTTTGATTTCTGCCAAACTCCAGCCGAGCACTTGTTCCCAGTGGCGGTTTACCCAGTTTATTTGACCGTTTTTGTCTAAGAATGCGAGCATAATCGGCACGTTGTCGAAGATAGTTTGCAGCAGTTCTTTTTGCTGTTTTAATGATTCTTCGGCTTGTTTGCGATCGCTGATGTCGAGTACCGAACCGATAATTTGCCTCATTTTTCCGTCTGGGGTTCTTTTGAAGATTGTAGAGCGATCGTGCACCCAGCGCCATTCCCCATTTTTGTGTTTAATTCTGTAGTCTCTGTCATCCGTTTCATAGAGATTGCTGCTGTGTTTTAGTCGCTCCATACCTGTAATTAGCTTTAACAGATCCTCGGGATGAACTAAGTTAGCGACAGCCTCTGTACCAAAATCTTGCCATTCTTTGGCAGTGTAGCCGAGTATGGCTGTGACAGATTCATTTGCATAAATATTTTTGTTTTCTACTGCATCGTAAATGTAAAGAAAGTTGGGGATAGTTGTAACAATGCTCTCTAAAAGTTGCTGATGTTTTTGCAGTTCTGATTCTGCCTGTTTGCCCTCGCTTAAGTCCAGCACAAAACTGACGCCTAACTGCTGCGTTCCTTCTAAAAATGTGCTGCCCAGCAGCACCGGAACGCGGCTACCATCGGAGCGTATAAATTCTTTTTCAAAGGGAACCACCGTATTTCTAGCCTTCAGTTCGGCAACTTTTTCTGTATCTAAACGCACATATTCTGGCGGTGTCATTTCTTGCCAGTTAACTCTTCCGGCAAGCAGCTCGTCCCGCGTATAATTTACCGTGTTTAAAAAAGCGGCGTTGGCATCTGTAATGCTGCCGTTAAGATCCCAAAAAATTATGCCGATCATGTTAGAATCAACTATGGCTTTAAATTTGGATTCGCTTTGTCGCAACTGAGCTTCGACTTGTTTAAGCTCTGTAATGTCGCGGGCGATGGATAACACTGTTTCTACTGAATTGTCTTCAGCAAACTCGGGAATGACTCGACAGTGGTAATGTTTTATGCCCTCGGGAGTGGGAAACTCAAATTCTATGGTTTCTTGTTTGCCGGTGTCAAAAACTTTTAGAAAAGTCTCGTCCCACAGGTCGCACAAGTGTGGTGGCATTCCTGATTCTCTGTTGCTCTTGCCCATCAATTCTGCGGGGGGTTTTCCCGTTGCTGATTCTACTGCGTGGTTGATGTAAAGGTGGCGGAATTCTCGATCGAACCTGGCGATGATATCGGTCGCATTTTCCGCTAGGGTGCTGAAAGCTTGTTCGCGCCGGTGCAGTTCTTCTTGAGTGCGGTGGCAATCGGTTATGTCTCTACCAAGAGATAGAATTGAAACTACTGTTCCCGATTCATCAATGAGTGCAGAATTGTACCATTCGCAGTAAATTATCGAGCCATCTTTGGTATAGTTGCGGTTGCGGCAAACGTTGCGGGTTTCTCTGCTGTCTAACAGTTGATTTTTGACGGCGCACACTTTTTCAAAGTCTTCTTGATAAACTATTGACCATTCGTGCCAGTATTTGCCAATTGCTTCTGCTGCACTCCAGCCAAATAGTTGTTCTGCCATTGGCGACCACCGCACTACCCGCAATTCCCTGTCCCACTCTATAACTGCCATTGGCGAGTTTTCTAGATGAAATTCCCGCTGCGAGTTGGCTTTTTTTATTTGAGTTTGAAGTTGCTGCCGGAGTTGCTTCGCCCCGGCAAAGATCTCGCTAATTTCCTGTGTGTTTGCTGAGCCGGCTTTGGCAATGTGATCAATGGTTTCTGCTGTTTGTTTTTCGAGTTCGTTCCAAGCAAGTTCGAGGGCTGATTCCGCCTTCTCTAGCTCAGTGAAGCTGTTCTGAAACAGTGTGGCACTTTCAACTGGAAATTTACGCATAGTTTTGACACTTAGGCCAGTGTTACTTTTAGAATTCAAAATTAAAGCTTAAAAATTAAAAATATGTAATTTCCTGTTAAATTATACATTTTTAGTTTTTAGTCTGTGCGTGGAGCCGATCGTTGGAGGCGGGCGGCGTTATTAAAGACTGCAAGTAAAAGGATTTGGGGTGCAGATCGATCGGCAATTGTGGTGGATCGATCTAAAACTCTCCTGGGTAAGGGAAGGGTACGGGCAGGAGCAGGCGCTAAGTATATTTTTGCACAGAGTTGTTGTTTGGGGGCGATCGAAAGGAGATCGGCGTGGCTGGGGGCTTGGGTCGATCGCCCATCTGTAGCAGGGCGTTGCCTGTGCACAGCCCCATGTGTCTCAACTAAACACGCTTTCTCAAAGTCCGGCAGGGGTTTAAACCTGCCGAACAAAGGGTGTGACGCGCTTGTTGACACCAATGAAACCCCCCCTACCTACAAATAATCTCCACTCACTTTGGTCAATAAAAAGCTAAAATAAAATCTAAAGTTATTCAGTCTTTAAAATTGCTTATGACTGCTGCTGCACCCTCTTCGATAAAAAACCAAACTCAGTACGAAGCCATTATCGGTCTCGAAACTCATTGTCAATTGAGTACGAATACTAAAATTTTCTCCAGTTCTTCTACAGAATTTGGCAATACTCCAAATACTAACATTGACCCAATTTGTATGGGAATGCCTGGAGTGTTGCCAGTATTAAATCAAAAAGTGCTGGAGTATGCGGTGAAAGCAGGGCTGGCTCTCAACTGCGAAATCGCACCTTACAGTAAGTTTGACCGCAAGCAATATTTCTATCCCGATTTGCCGAAAAATTATCAAATTTCTCAGTTCGATTTGCCGATCGCTACTAACGGTTGGTTAGAAATTGAACTGGTGGATGAGACGGGAAATTCTACTAGAAAAAAAATCGGGATCACTCGCTTGCACATGGAGGAAGATGCCGGAAAATTGGTTCACGGCGGCAGCGATCGGTTGAGCGGTTCAACTTATTCAATGGTGGATTACAACCGTGCCGGTGTGCCTCTAATCGAAATTGTTTCGGAACCGGATTTGCGATCGGGCGCGGAAGCTGCCGAATACGGTCAAGAATTGCGCCGGATCGTGCGCTACATCGGTGTTGGCGACGGGAATATGCAGGAAGGTTCGCTCCGGTGCGACGTGAATATTTCCGTGCGCCCCGTGGGCAGAAAAGAGTTCGGCACGAAGGTGGAAATTAAAAATATGAACTCTTTTAATGCGATCGAACGGGCGATCGATTACGAGATCGAGCGGCAAATTCAAGCGGTGGAAAATGGCGAAACCATCGTCCAAGAAACGCGGCTTTGGGATGAAAACAAGCAGTGTACTTTCAGTATGCGGGTTAAGGAAGGCGCAAGCGATTACCGGTATTTCCCGGAACCGGATTTGCCTCCGATCAAAGTTTCGGCCGAGCAATTGCAGGATTGGAAAGCTCAACTGCCGGAATTGCCGGCCCAAAAGCGCAATCGCTACGAAACTGAGATCGGTCTTTCTCCCTACGACGCGCGGGTGCTGACTGACGACAAAGCGGTGGCGGAGTATTTTGAAAAATCGATCGCCGCTGGTGCTGTGGCTAAACAAGCTGCGAATTGGGTGATGGGCGATATTACTGCTTATCTGAAAAATGAAAAACTGGCGATCGCAGAAATTCCTTTCCAACCGCAGGATTTAGCCGAACTGCTGGGGCTAATTGATGCCGGTACGATCAGTGGCAAAATCGCTAAGGATATTTTGCCGGAATTGCTGGCAAACGGTGGTTCGCCTCAGAAGTTCGTTGAGAGCAAGGGTTTGATTCAAATTTCCGATACTGGGGCGATCGATCGAGCGATCGATGCGGTGTTGGCAGCCAATCCCAAGGAACTCGAACAGTACCGAGCCGGTAAAACTAAGCTGCTGGGCTTTTTTGTCGGCAAGGTGATGAAGGAAACGGGCGGCCGGGCCGATCCCAAACTGACCAATGAGCTGCTGGCGGCGAAGCTTAACGGCGCAAGCTAAGCAAATTAAGGGGGTCGTGTAGCAGATACAGCGGCGGGCGATCGGTTTTTCCCGATCTCGCCGCGCTCTCGCCCTTCTTGCTGGCTCGTAACTTTATAATTAAGATACATTTCTTTACAACATCTTCACGTTTGGGGGTGACACCCCTCATCCCTCTCGTGTTATATTGTGTTATGTAGATGCACCCTGATGGCAGAGAGAGTTACTTAGGTAGCTCTCTCTTTTTTTGTCTTTTTTTTCCACGGACGTGAAAATACGGATGGGGGAGAGGGGGATTAACGATACCGATCCCCGATTACTGATTACCGATTAGCAATTACCGCTTTGAGTCGATTAATATCAACTTTAGTTATTAACTAATTTTGACAGTATGAGCGAACAAGCTAGCGAGCTAATCAAGCAGGGGATTTCGCAATATCAGGCGCGTCAATTTGAGGCGGCGCTGGGTTCTTGGCAGGAAGCGCTGGCGCTGTATCGCTCAATGGACGATAAGCGGCGATCGGGTGCGGCGCTGGGTAATATGGGCGTAGCTTACGAAGCGCTGGGAAATTATGCTCAGGCGATCGAGTGCTACCAGCAGCATTTGGTGTTAGCGCGGGAAATTGGCGATCGTCGGGGCGAGGCTAATGCTTTGGGAAATCTGGGCAATGCTTGTTGTGCTCTGGAGAATTTTTCTGGTGCTATTGATTACCAGCAACAGCGTTTGGCGATCGCGCGGGACACTGGCGACGGGCGCTCTGAGTTGGAAACTTTGGGCAATTTGGCACTAGCTTACGATGCTAAGGGAGATTTGCCTGGTGCGATCGAATGCTATCACGAGCAGTTGTCGATCGCGCGCGCCAGCAAGGACGATCGCATTGAGCGCAATGCTCTCAAGAATTTGAAGCTTGCTTACAAGTATTTAGCAGATTACGAGAAGGCTAACCAGTACCGACAGCAGCAATTGGCGATCGTCCGGCAACTGTTTTTAACTGATAAAAATAAGAGTTTTGTACAACTTCTAGAAACAGTTGGTTTGAATCCGGTTGAGGATTTTGCTGGGGCTAATTTAAGCGGTTTTGACTTGCACTACGCTGATTTTAACGGTGCGGATTTGCGCGAAACCAACCTCCGAGGCGCAGATTTGACTTTGGCCGATCTCAGCGGTGCTTTGCTGAGCGCTGCTATTTTAATTGATGCTAACTTGTGCAATGCTAATTTGCGGGATGCTGAACTCAGCAGCGCCAATTTGAGCGGTGCTGATTTGCGGACAAAGCTGCCCCGGGCGAATTTGAGCGGTGCCAATTTAACCAACGCCAATTTGAGCAGTGCTTATTTACCGAATGCGATTTTAGTAAATGCAAATTTGACAAATACTGATTTGAAGAATGCTGATTTAAGTGGTGTTAATTTGAGCGGTGCGAATTTAAACGGTGCTGATTTGAGCCGCGCTGATTTGACAAATACGGTGGTGGAAAATGCAAAGTTTTTTTGTTGTCTGGGAATTTCGGATACCCTGAAGGTTGAATTGACGGCACGGGGCGGGATTTTTGAGTAGAATTAATTGGAAAGGTTCGTAATTGTACAGGGTAAGAAAAGCTATGACTGCCGTAACTGCAAAACGATTCTCGATCGCCGAATATCACCGTTTGGGAGAACTCGGATTTTTCGCCCCCGATGAGCGAGTTGAATTGATTCGCGGAGAAATTATCATTATGGCTGCTAAAGGTAGGCTGCACTCTTCTTGTAACAGTCTTTTAGTTCAGGAGTTAATCATTTTACTGGCAAGACGCGCTCTTGTGCGCGCGCAAGAGCCAATTATTTTGTCTGATGATAGCGAACCAGAGCCTGATGTTGTGATTGCCCGCAATCGAGCCGATCGTTATTTCTCTTCTCACCCGCAGCCTGCTGATATTTTGTTGGTAATTGAGGTTTCGGATTCTACGTTGAAGTACGATCGCACAACCAAGTTGTCTCTCTATGCTGAGACTGGGATTTCTAATTATTGGATATTTAATTTGGTTGATAATCAACTGGAAATGCACAGCGAACCTTATCAGAAACAAAACGGGAGTTATAGTTATCAATTGCAACGAGTTGTTTTGCCAAATCAGACGGTGGTAATTCCGGGTTTTTCCGAATTGTGTCTGGATTTGTCTTTGGTATTTCCCGCCTAGGCTTCCTTCGATGATATAATACAAAAGTGCGATGGCTACGCCCCGGCTTGCGCCTACGAACTCTTCACCAAAGTAGCACTATGACCGCTCAAACTCTCGCTCCACCCGAACAAATTGTCGAGCTATCGGGTATCAGTTGGCAAACCTACGAAACTTTGCTTGCCGAAATCGGCGATAGTCAAATTCGACTGACATATAATCGCGGCAATCTTGAAATTAGGGTACCTTCTCCACAACACGAACGTTTCAAAAAAGTAATGGGTCGATTTGTCGAGACTCTAGCGGAAGAATTAGAGGTGAAAATTGAGCCTCTTGGTTCTACCACATTCAAACGTCCTGAACTGAGCGGTGCAGAACCAGATGAATGTTTTTACATCCAGAATCTTAGTGCAGTTAAAGGCAAAAAAAGAATCTACCTGAATCAAGATCCGCCGCCGGATTTAGTAGTGGAAATTGATATTACCAGCCGTTCGGAAAATAGCTTGCAGGTTTATGCGGATATGGGAGTGCCGGAAGTTTGGATTTATAATGGATCGCGGCTCAGAATCAACAGATTTGAAAATGGAGAATACGTTGAGGGCGAGATCAGTTTAGCATTTCCCAGCTTACCGATATTAGAGATTGTTAGATTTTTGGAACAAGCAGAAACAATGGACTATTTGGAATTAGTGAAAGCATTTCGGAATTGGGTAAAAAGCCAAATTCAGCAAAACCAATGAGTTGCGGATCAAATTAAACAAAATTTACAATTTTGTCCACAAAAAAAAGGTGTAGTGTGATAAAATAGAGATGATAAACTAATTTAAATATCAATTACAGGCTGGTAGTGCCAGCAATTCTACCCGATATGCGATCGCTAGAGTCTCACAACAAATACCCAGATTGCTTGTGGATGCAATTAGAAGCAATTCCAGTTCCATCGGTTGCACCCCAAACCCAGCAGCTCGACATTCACTTGAGTCTGAATTTTAACGAGCATTGGGAACCGCTGCTCGGCGGTCGCGTCAAATTTGGTCTGCAAGGCGGGACGCTCAAACTCTATCTAGAAAACTGCGAAATACCCGTAGCATCGCGTCAGTTAGTCGGTTCTTTCCAGCTTTTGCCCATAGAAGAAACTCTGCCCATTCAAAACAGTGCAAAAATTTTAGTGAGCGAAAGTCAGCGCGGAGTTCAGGGCGGCGAAAATGCGGAAAAAATCAAGGAAACAGAGAGCATACGGTGTCACGTTTCCACAATAAGGAATGATACAACGCCAGCTTGGGTTTTTGCAGTTGAACAGCGCAAATCCGTATTAAAAGGTTTGCTAAAAAGTGCTAAGCTGGGAGAATTAGCTGGCAAAGAATTTCGGATGGCAGCGGCTTTTGAAGTTGCTAAAGAAGATATTAATCTCACAGATGCGGAGGGTTTGTGGCCGCACGATATCACGCCAAATCAACATTCGGTTTTAGAAAGAATCCTGACTATATACCTGCACGCAAATAAACTCCAACCTGCCCTCAGTTGGGCGCTATTGTCCTACAATTTACCTCCGGTTGAACCGCGCGAAGTGGAAATTGCCCCGGAAGCTGAATCGGAATTGCAGGAAATAGTCGATCGCATTATTTCCGCTGAAACCGACAACTTTGTGGAGTTGGCAAAAATCGCCAATCTCAATCCAGCACTAGATTTCGCGGGTAGCACCTTGCGCGGAACGACTTTAAGTGCAGTGGATTTTAGCAGCGCAAATCTCGATCGGGTAAATTTCCGGGGTGCAACCTTAAACGATGCCGATTTCAGCGACGCCAGCCTGCAAAATGCCAAATTCGGCGGTGCAGATTTGAGTGGCGCTTTCTTAGGAAATGCTGATTTAAGCGGTGCAGATTTGCACAAAGCAAGTCTAGCTTTAGCTAACCTCAGCGGTGCCAATTTGAGCGGCGCAAATCTGCTGGAAGTGAATTTAACAAATACTAATTTTAGCGGTGCGAATGTCGAGTCAGCCAGATTCGGGAACAATTCAGGAATGGATGAGGACATGCAGGTGAATCTACAGCAGCGAGGCGCGATTTTTGAAGAGGTTTAGTCGGTAAGTGCGAATCCCTTTCATCCCTCTGCATCCATCCTCGTTTATCCGCCTGCATCTGCGGTTCAAAAAGAGCGTGAAGGGAAGCTATCCCCAAGGGAATCGCCCTCAAAAAGAGCGATCGCCCTCCCAAACAAATTATCCTTCATCCTCCGACTTTACAGGAGCACGCCCAGAAATCACAATAAATCCAACAGATTCGAGAGTCAGGTTTGGGCGGCGAATACCAGCTAAAACCGCTTGACTCAACAAACTTTCTGTAGTGATTTCATCAGCCAAAACCGATTCTAAAAGTTGTTCGGATTTAGAAAGTCGGTTCAAGCGCAATTGCAATTGATTCACCCGGTTTTCGAGTTGGATTGCAGCAGTGACAGCAGATCGATCGCACATTTCCACAAAAGCCGATCGCCCGCGCAGCAATTCCTCCGATACCACCCGCCCCTTTTGACAAAAATCATCCCATTCTAGCGGATCGACAAAACTGTCAATCAGCGATGTGCGATTTTTAGACAAATTGTAATCCCGATTCGGCCCGCCTTTCCCCTTATAAGCCCGCTGCAAAATCGCCAGAAGTTCCGCATCCTCCACCAGAGACATTTCTTCGCTGCGAGCATCTACAAACACAGTTTCAAAAGTTGGGAGAAACAGAGCATCAGCGCGGCGCTGCAAAGCTTTCAAGTTGTAATTTTCGATGTTTTGTGCTTGCAAAACTTGCTCGGCCGGCTGCACATCAGTCTGGATTGAATAATTAAACTGAAAGCCGAACCACTCCTTCCCGGGCTCCGCATCCCAACTTTCATCATGCCGCCACATGGCAAAAGCTTGACCCCGATCGTCCCAGCGAATATAAGAGCCAAGTGCATCGATCAATCCCTCACCAATTCGGTAAAGAGCGACATCCGCATTCTGATAAGCAATCCGGCGATTGTAACTGCCATATTGCTGGCAATAAGGAATCAATCGGGTTCTCAAATCGTTGGACGGAATCAACGTTTTTTGAGTAGGTTGATAGCGCAGCAACCCCGATACACTCGGATGTTCGATTTGTTTGAAGTGAAGAGCTTGACACAGCCAACCTTCAGTAGCCCGCTGCATTTCCTTATGCTTAGCATCGCAGTTGTCGAGAGATTCAAAATACTGAGATGCGCTGTCATCAAGAGTATCAATTTCATCGAGAACGTACTGTTCGTCTATTTTGATTTTCTCTTGTTCGATTTCAGTTTTAATCGCTGCAATTTCGCTGGATAAGCCCTTGCCTCCCTCAGCAAACAACTTTTCTTCAAGTTTGAGAAGTTTTTCCTCAGCATAAAACTGAAGGGTGGCAATAGATTTGTCGAAGATATCAAACCCATCTTTTAAAACTTGAAACCAAGCTTCGTGGGGAGTCTCCGGCAAATCCGGGCCTGCAAACAAACAAAATTGCACTCCCATTTTGCTGCCAATGCGATCGACTCTGCCGAGTCTTTGTTCTAACTGGTTGGGAAACCACGGCAAATCGAAGTGAACTAACCAATCTGTCACTTGTAGATTTACCCCTACTTCCGCCGATCGATCGCACACTAAGATAAAACAATGCGGCTCCGTCTTAAATCGCTTGAGACTAGCCTCAACATCATCAGCAGATTTGCCCGTTTCATGGCTGGCGATCGCATTTTTACCAAAGATTTTCGCTAAATTTTCCGCAATCTCTTTACAAGTTGCCGTAAAACTGGTAAAAATCACAATTTTCGGGAAACGCTCGCCTGGAATCGGCCGTTTAATTTGCTGTTGAATTCTCGACAGCAAATCGCGAGGTTTGCTGTGATACTCGCGCGGAACCTTCAAAGCAACTGCCAGAAATCGGAGAATCGCGATTCGTAACAAACTCAGTCGATCGAGTCCTTCCTGGGGCTTTTCTAGGGTGTTGAGCAAGGTTTCCAGCATTTCCCTTTCTTCGGGAAACAGCGCAGTTTTGGTCAAAATTGCTGTGTCATTTTGTCCAAATTCGCGATCGAGCTCAGGAGTCGATTTTTTCTGCAAGCGAGCTTTGACAACCCGTTCTAAAACATTCAGCCAAGTACCAGAAGCGCGGAAAAATAGCAGAAAAATTTTCTGGTATTCGCTCGACTTAGGAGCGGCTGTGCGCCATTTATCGAGTACGGTTTGAATTTCCGACCACTGTTCATCATTCAGATCGTACTCAGTTTTAGGAACAGCATCTCGATCGAAAATCACATCTTCCACGGCATCGCGGCGGTTGCGAAGGATGCGGCGGTGCAGGCGGTAGGTATCGCTAACATGAGTGCGAATAGTTCGGACAAGCCGAGCCTGTTCTGCGGTGTCTTTAGTTTTCAAACAACTTTCTAACTCTGTTGCTAATCCGATTAAATAATCATCTTTGGCAAAAATAGTGCGAAGTTGAGCGAGTTTTGTTTGCAAAACAGCAGGCTTGGCATTTTCTCGGAAATCCAGCAAAGCGCGACCGATTTCTTGACGGTTTTGCACCTGTTCTTTGAAGCTTTCCAGGTCATCAAGACGGTAAGTTGTGGGATCTAGCAAGTGCAGCATCGTTAGAAAATCTTGCTCGCGGCCGAGAACTGGCGTTGCAGATAATAACAATACATTTTTGCTTTTGTGAGCTAGTTTCTGACAGAGTTCAAAGGACTGCTGCTGAGCGCGATCGCTCGAATGTGCCATTGCAGCCACATCATGCGCTTCATCAACAATCAGAAAATCTAGGTTGGCGTTGCGGCTAATTTGATTAATTTCGCTAACAGCAACAAGCTGTACTCGGTCAGCAAAATGAGACAAATAGAATTTATTTTCCAACTCCTGCCGCCACTGTTCAAGCAGGTATTTGGGAACAAGTACCACAGCGCGTCCTTGAGGTTCATCTAACAGAAATTGGCGCAGAACTGTGCCAGCTTCTACTGTTTTTCCCAGTCCTGGTTCGTCGGCCAATAAATAGCGCACGATTGGGTCTTCTAGGACGCGCCGGACGACTTCAACTTGATGCGGATAGAGGTCTATGTTAGCAGAAATTAAACCCGTCATGCCGCGGCTGACGGCCCGCTGTTCGATCGCAGATTGAACGAATGCCAATCGGCGATCGTGAAAATACGGCGTTTCTTGGCCTTTGACTGCTAAAATGTCGATCGGATCGGCGATCGGGATATTGCAGCGAACGTAAAGTTCGGTTTCAACAGCTTGCAAACTTTGGCTGTCGGGCAGGTCAATTTCGTACTCTAATTTATCTTCATCCCAGTCATAAACTCGACCGATAATCCATCTTTCCTGAGTGGTACTCCAGAGGTAGCAGCGGGTTTGGCGCTGAAGTCTGGCTTCTTGCAGCAAACCCAAAGGCACAGTTTTGCGGATGCGGTTTTTTACTGAGCAAAAATATTCAACTACAGCATCAGTACGCGATACCTCGACAACTTTTCCGACTCCCAAATCGTTTCTGGGCGATCGAACTAGCGAACCAACATCAATCATAATTACAACCTGACAATACTTACTAGAATACAGTAAATCTTTTCCAGTTAAAAATTTTAGCAAAATGCGATTTTTGCCTGCGTCACTTTTCTAGTCAAGTGACAGTCAATCTAGTATTCTGAAAACAATAAGTTTAGCATGGTAAATAACATTTTGGTAATTGAATAAATATGCTAGCAGCGAATAAGAATAAGTAATTACGAGGCAGGAAAAATAACGCCTGGATTACCGGATTCCCATTTCGGGTATTTCTGCATAACACTGGTATAAATTTCCGACTCGGTAAAGCCTGCTAACCAAGCTTGTAGCGGAGGCCAAGGCTGTTCGTTAAACCAATTTAGATCGGTATGAGCGAATTGACGGACAAAAGGTGCGATCGCCATATCAGCCAATGCTACATTATTACCAAATAAATATTTAGTGGCGCTTAACTGTGCATTGAGTTTGTCCAGGAATAAAGAACCTTCATAACGATGTACTTGGGCATCAACACCGGGATAACGATCGGGGTACTTATAACGGTCAAGATGATATTTAAATCTATCATCAAATAGAGCGATTAGTTCCAGCATTTCTGTAACCGAACCTTGCTGTGGCATCAACCATTTTTCAGGATCGTGTTGTCTCAATGCCCACAACATGATATCGATACTTTGATCGAGTACCCGCCCGTCAACATCAATCAATATTGGTACTGTACCTTTGGCCGATACCTCCAACATCTCTTGTGGTTTGTCTCGCAAAACAACTTCCCGCAACTCACACACCCGATTGCTAACCATCAAGGCCAAGCGCGCGCGCATAGCATAGGGACAGCGGCGAAAGGAATACAAAATCGGGTATTTTGCTGACATATTATCTCAATTCCGGTTGCACCGGAATTATTGTTGACTGTTGACTGTTGACTGTTGACGGGCGGGTCGAAAAACTGAATAGTAGAGTGTTAACTGTTGACTCGATTTTATGATTCCGATGCAACCGGAAACGATATAATTAGTCGATCGCACGATCGGGCTTTTCGGGTCAGAAACCCCGTTTCTTCGTATATTTCTCGTCGCTAAACAAGATTTTTCGTAGAAACGGGGTTTCTTTAAGCTTAGTGAATAATAAGATTAGTCGATCGCACCATCTACTTTTTCCTTCGCATCGTAGCGCGCGCCTATATGTACTTGGTTGCGACGCTTAGCAAGCTCAATCTGACGTTGACGTTCAGATAAGGCTTGTTTTTTGGTTTCAGTTTTGGAGTCATGACAATGAGGACAACTCACACCAAGTACAAATAATTCAGAAGCCTTATCTTCCTGACTAATCGGGTGACGACAACCGCGACAAAGTTCATAGTTTCCCGGCTTTAACCCCTGACCAACAGAAACCCGTTCATCAAAGACAAAACATTCACCTTCCCAACGACTTTCTGCTTCCGGTACCGTTTCCAAATATTTTAAAATTCCGCCTTCGAGATGATAGACTTCCTCAAAACCTTGAGTACGCAAAAAAGCAGTAGATTTCTCGCAGCGAATACCACCCGTGCAAAACATTGCCACCTTGGGTTTATTGCGTAAAGCAGTTTCCCGCCGCACCCATTCAGGTAACTCAGAAAAGCTTTTTGTTTTTGGATTAATAGCACCTTCAAAAGTACCCAGAGATACCTCGAAGTCGTTACGCACATCAACCACGACAACATCGGGATCGTCCAGCAGCTTATTCCACTCATCAGGCTTAACATATTTGCCAGCCATGAGGCGGGGATTAATGTCTGGTACTCCCATCGTGACTATTTCGCGCTTCAAGCGTATTTTCAGGCGGTAAAAAGGTGCTTTTTCCGAGAAAGATTCCTTGTGCACGAGATCGGCAAAACGCGGGTCACTACGCAAGAATGCCAGCACTGCGTGTACGCCCTCGGACGAGCCGGCAATCGTGCCATTGATGCCTTCTTCGGCCAGCAAGATAGTGCCTTTGACGTTGTTGTTGTTGCAACAATCGAGTAGCGGTGCTTTCAGGTCGGCAAAATCAGGTAGTTCAACGAACTTATATAAAGCAGCGGTTAAGAAATAAGCCATAGATTGAATTGATAGCACTAATTAATTTTCATAATTCTATGAAAATTCAGTCAAAGCGGACGGTGGGACTCGAACCCACGACGTTCAGCATGGGAAGCTGACATTCTACCACTGAATTACGCCCGCGCTTAGTGTTTTTTAGCTGCTTTCACCTTCTTTGACCTTGGAGGCTGCGCGGTAAAAAACGACTAGAAAAACATTGTACAACTATTTTCTGATTTTGAGTATACCATTTTGACAATCAATTTTGGGCGGCAGCCGATCGCACAACGGAGCCATGATACTGCGGCAGACGAGCAAATTGTCATCGCGGCCAAAACCTGCCACTAAATCGGCAATCGCCTCGGTTCCGAACGTTGACAAAGAGTTAGCGGCTTCTGCGCGCACGTTCCGATCGCGCGATCGAACTGCATCATTTTTAACAGCGCAGCCATTGAGTCCGCAGTTTGACTGTGCCGCCATCCTATCGCCACGAACGATCGCACCATAAACTCGCGATCGTCCACTTTCCTCAGCAACATCGGTAGCGCCACCGCAGGATCGCCCTTTCTCACAGCCGTTACCCCCCGCAGCCTGTCTGGAGAATCTGAACTTTGCAGTGCTGCTGGGATTTCCCTAATTTCCCGAAGCTAATTAAAATATATTGTTGTTACTTTGATTGAAAATTTTAGCCATGAGTGCCGGATTGTGGGAAGATTAAAAAAAATTCCGTTATTAGATTATGTCTGCCAATTAACAGCTTCAAACTTCAACACCAGAAGAAGTTCAGGAGGTATTGGGCGAATTTGAGCAATATTGGCAACGACCGATCGACGAGACTCGGGAAATGACTAAAAAGGTAAAAATGCCTCAACAATTCGTGATGAGACACTTAGAAAATCATCCCCAGATAGTTTAAATCGACAGGGCGCTAGCGAATTTGCGATGCCACAATCTGCCTAAAAACGAAATTAATTGCCGTTCTGTAGGGTGTTCTGTTTTTTTAAGTTTATCTACTTAATTGTACTGTTTTCTTTTCGCGCAGCTTCTCCCTCGCCCCACTGCTTGAGAAGGGCGGACAAGATTCGGGTTTGAAGTTCCTTGATGAGTGGACGGATTTAGGATATCTGGAGTCTGTGGTGGCCAACATTCATATAAGTGCTACGATGATCGCAGAATGTGATAAATTTACTCTTGCTCTACTTTCAACAGTACAATTAGTAGATTTTATGACGGCTTCAACCCTCACGATTGTCCCCCATTATCAAAGCAGTAGGACTCTCAATAATAATAATAATAATAATAATAATAATAATAATAATAATAGATTTTGAAAATCGCTCGCGCAGAATGCACCCGCTCAATATATCCCTAGGTAGATGCGCGATCCTTGATTTTATTATATAAACTTTAATATAATAAAAATAAAAATTTATCATCATAAAATTTATTCAAACAGCAAGATAGGCGGTAGAATAAATGAGCAATAAAAATAAATTCAAAAAATGTAAAGCTCAAGCTGATATGGATGCTGAAGGCAAGCAACAAAACAATCAAAACGAGTTATTTCCACTTGTCGGAATAGGAGCCTCTGCGGGTGGATTGGAAGCCTTTACCGAATTACTCAGGCATTTGCCGATCGATACGGGCATGGCGTTTGTAATAATCCAGCATATGTTGCCGACTCAGGAAAGTGTGTTGAGTGAGATCCTGGCTCGATCGACCCAGATGCCCGTGCATGAGATAACAGATGGGATGCCCGTAGCACCGAATCAGGTCTACGTCATCCCCCCGAATGTCAGCATGACCATCGATCGAGGGTTGCTGAAGCTAACGCCTCGCGGCAGAGCACGCGGGATATTTATGTCCGTCGATATTTTTCTGGTTTCCCTCGCCGCAGAACGCGGGAACCAAGCCATCGCAGTCGTTTTGTCCGGGGGCGACGGCGATGGTGCCCAAGGATTAAAAGCGATTAAGGCAGCAGGCGGTATTACTTTTGCCCAATGTGAAGGATCGGCACAAGTCAGCAGTATGCCGAACACTGCGGTGGCTACGGGTCAGGTAGACTTTATCTTGACACCGGAAAAAATTGCCCAGAAAATAGCAGAGATCGGCCATCATCCCTACATTGCCCAGGGGTCTGCTGCAGAATCAACCACCAGCGAAAATGCGATCGAAAGTAAAGATGCGATCGCCACCATCTACAGGTTGCTGCGCGCGGCTACCGGAGTTGACTTTACTCACTACAAACAAACCACCTTGAAGCGGCGGATACAGCGACGGATGTTGCTGTACAAGCTGGAACGGATCGAGGATTATGCCGAATATCTCCAAAACACCCCGACAGAAGTAACGGCGCTTTATCACGATATCTTCATTCATGTCACCAGCTTTTTCCGCGACCCCGAGAGCTTTGAGGCCTTAACCAGCAATGTTTTTCCCGAAATCGTTAAAAATAAATCGTCGAAAACACCGATCCGAATTTGGGTGGCCGGCTGTTCAACCGGTGAAGAAGCTTACTCGATCGCCATCTGCTTGTTAGAGTTTTTAGCAGATCGAGGTACGGATCTGCCGATTCAGCTTTATGCGACAGACATCAGCGAAAATGCGATCGCCCATGCGCGCCGCGGCTTTTATACGTCAGCCCAAGTCGCGGATATTTCATCCCAACGCCTGCATCGGTTCTTTGTGCAAGTCGAGGGCGGATACCAAATCGCTCACTCGGTGCGCGAACTCTGCGTTTTTGCTAAACAAAACCTGATCGGCGATCCGCCGTTTTCCCGGATGGATTTGATCTCCTGTCGGAACGTGCTGATCTATCTGGGCCCGCCGTTGCAGAAAAAGGTGCTGCCAATTTTTCACTATGGGCTTCGACCCGCGGGCTTTTTGCTGTTAGGCACTTCGGAAACGGTTGGTGAGTTTTCAGAATTGTTTGCGGTATTAGACAAAAAGAGCAAAATTTATACTAAAAAACTGCTGTCGCATTGGCTAAGCATGGATTTAACTGCTAGCAACTATCCTGCGACAGCCATTAACTTTCCACCGCAGCAGGCGGAAAGCTTAAACGAAATGGAAATCGAGAAACAGGCCGATCGCATTGTTTTGAATCACTATGCGCCTGTCGGCGTCGTAATTAACACAGCCAGGGAGATTCTGCAATTTCGAGGACAGACGAATCCCTACCTAGAACCGTCTCCCGGTAGGGCTAGCTTGAATTTGCTGAGAATGGCAAAAGAAGGATTGCGCGTCGAACTCCGCACTGCAATTGAACAGGCCTCCCAGCAGCAGTTGCCGATCGAACGTACCGGCTTGAAAATTAGAGAAAGCGAGATCGTCCGCCTCGTCAAAATTAATGTGATTCCATTCCCAACAGACGCTGTACCAAAAAACTATTTTTTAGTTTTGTTTCAAGATGAGGCGCCGATCCCTGCAATGCCTGCTGCTGCAAACAATGGTAGAGTCAACTTCCATGCTTTAGATGGTGAAAGTTTGGAGATTGCGAGGCTGCAAGAAGAACTCAAAAACACCAAAGACCACCTGCAATCGATCATCCAAGAACATCAAGCCGCTAACCAAGATTTGATAGCCGCCAACGAGGAGATTTTGTCGAACAACGAAGAGTTGCAAAGTACAAATGAGGAACTCGAAACCGCAAAAGAAGAGATTCAGGCAACCAATGAAGAACTAAACACGATTAATGACGAATGGCAGCGGCGCAATATTGAATCAACTCGGGTGACTAACGATTTACAGAATCTGCTCAGCACCATCAATATTCCGATTCTGATGGTGGGAGGCGACCTGCGAATCCGCCGGTTTACTCCCGCAATCGAAAGCATCTTCAACTTGATTTCTAGCGATGTCGGGCGCTGTGTGAGCGACATCACTCACAAGTTGATAGTGCCGGAGTTAGAGCCAATGATTGTAGACGTGATCCGTACCCTCCATTGGAAAGTTCAGGAGGTTCAAGATCGAGAGGGTCGTTGGTTCGATCTGCATATTCGACCGTATCGGACGATCGACCACAAGATTGATGGGGCTGTGGTGATGTTGGTGGATATCCACGATCTCAAAGTCAGCGCCCAGCAGTTGATGGAAGCGAAAAATTACGCCGAAACGATCGTGGAAACCGTGCGGGAACCGTTGCTAGTGCTGGATCTAAACCTGCAGGCGATCACCGCCAACCGTTCTTTCTACGAGACGTTTCAGGTGCAGCCGATCGACACTGAGCACCACTCGATCTTCGATCTCGGTAACAGACAGTGGAATATTCCCAAGTTGCGATCGCTCCTAAAAGAAATTCTGGCCGGAAAGACCGAGTTTCACGATTTTGAGGTCGAGCATGACTTTGAGCATATCGGGCATAAAATAATGCAGCTCAATGGCCGCAAAATGCCTCCGATGGGTGATACACAGATGATTCTGTTGGCGATCGAGGATATCACCGAGCAAAAACAGTTGGAGACAGAACGCAGCCTCCGGATTCAAGAACAATTGGCTCGTGCGGCTGCTGAGGACGCCAACCGCATCAAAGATGAGTTTTTGTCCGTCCTCTCTCACGAACTGCGGACGCCGCTCAATGCGATCATTGGCTGGACACAGTTGCTACGCATGAAAAAATTTGACCAGCCTAAAACCGAGGAGGCGCTAAAAACGATCGAGCGCAGCGCCAAAGCACAAAACCAGCTCATCGATGACATCTTAGACGTTTCGCGGATTACCACAGGCCAGTTTCACCTCAACGCTTCTGAAATTGAGCTGAATCCACTGGTTAAAAATGCGATGGAGGTCGTTCGTTTGGCAGCAGAAGCGAAAAATATTCAAATGGAATCCAGGCTAACTTCTTTAACACTAAACATATTGGGCGATCCAAGCCGTTTACAACAGGTAGTGTGGAATCTACTTTCAAACGCGATTAAATTCACCCCAGCCGGAGGAAAAATTGAAATCGCATTAGACTACATTGATGGCATGGCTCAAATCCAAGTTAGCGATACTGGTAAGGGCATTCACCCTAATTTTCTCCCCTATGTGTTCGATCGCTTCCGTCAGGCGGATAGTAGTTTCTCTCGCAGAGAGTCTGGATTGGGGCTAGGACTCTCGATCGTCCGTCATTTAGTAGAACTCCACGGCGGTACTGTTAATGCAGAAAGTTCAGGTGAGGGACAAGGGGCAACGTTTACCGTGAGGTTGCCGATACGAACAGAGATCCCATGATTGTTGACTGGTGAGTGTTGAGTGTTGACTGTTGATTGTGATATCAATTCCGGTAGCATCGGAATAGTAAAATCCAGTCATACCAATTTAATGTGAAGTTGCATATATTTCGATCCCCCTAAATCCCCCTTAATAAGGGGGACTTTGACCAAGCTCTTGTCCCCCCCTTATTAAGGGGGGTTAGGGGGGATCAGATTCTATGCAGCCTCATATAAAATTGGTATCAACAGTCAACAATTCCCGACGGTACAACCGGAATTGATCTAATCCATCTGCGTTATATCGTTTCCGGTTGCATCCGAATAATAAAATCGAGTCAACAGTTAACACTCAACCATTCAGTTTTTCGACCCGCCCCTCAACAGTCAACAGTCAACCAGAATTCCGGTGCAACCGGAATTGATATTAATCTGTGTTTATCTGCCTGTATCTGCGGTGAAAAAAAGAGAATGTATTAACCGCAAATGAGAAGGGATTGACGCTGATTCACGCAGAGGTCGAGAATAGATATAGGAATAATTCCGATGCTAACAGATGCGATATGAGTCAAAAAAGTGAAAATTGCGCCTTATATTTGTTGACAGCTTGATTCGACTTTATCAGGACCATGAAGAGCGGATTTGATATCATTCCGGCGCAACCGCAATTGATATTATTTGTAATCTTATCTCCCGATCGGATATCGTTTCCGGTTGCATCACAATAATAAAATCGAGTCAACACTCAACAATCAAGAGTCAACAGTCAACAGTCAACAGTCAACAGTCAACAATGATGCCGCTGGAACCGGAATCGATATAACTATTTACCAACCTGAACCTGAGCGCCATCCTTAAGAAAACCAGCGCCAGTAACAACCACGCGATCGCCCGCCTTCAAACCCTTTTTAATCTGTACCTTAGCAGCAGTCAAATCGCCCACAGCACCCCCGGAAATTTCCCCGAGTTCCACAGGTTGAGCCTGCACCTTGTCCTGGTCCACAAGTTTGTAAACAATAGAACTGCCGTCAGGTTGCGGCACAATAGCTTTAGCGGGCACTTTCAAACCTTGAGCCGTTGCCGTCGAAATGGATGCGCGCAAAAACATTCCCGATCGCAAAAACTCGCTGGCGGGCAAATCAATCTTCACCGTAGCTTGCCGATTTTGCGGGTCAACTAGGGGCGAAATATCTCGCACAGTTCCTGACAACTTAATCCGCTTGTCAGAATCCGAAGTAATTTGCACTGCTGTTCCCGGCCGCACTCGCGAAACTTGAGTTTCCGGCACTTTCAATTGCAGTTCCAGCTTGTTGCCGCGAATAATCGAAAAGAGTTTTTGACTTCCCGAAGAAACATCGCCAACTCGACCAATTCTTTCAGCTACAGTGCCGCTATCCGGCGCTCGAACAATTGTTTGTTCTAGTTGAGTTTGTAACTGTTTGACTTGGGCATCATTGCTGCGGACACTTGCTGCGTTATTTCCGACATTTGCTCTGGCACTGCTGACACTCGCTCCGGCCGTATTCACTTTTGCACGAGCGCTGGCGAGGGCTGCTCTAGCCGTACTGATATTAGCTTCAGCAGTAGCTACTTTAGCAATAGCCGATCGCACTTCTTCCGCTGCTTTATTCTGTTCTTCCAAAGCTGTATTCAAGTCAGCTTTAGCTTTGTTCAAGTCTTGAACAGCAGTCTGCCGCTCTGTCTTGCGTCTTTCTAAATCTTGCTGACTAATTACTCCCTGAGAAGCCAAACCTTGGGTGCGATTTACTTCTCTTTGAGCTTGATCTAATTTAGCCTGAGCGGAGGCAATGCCGGCTTTAGCTTGAGTGACACCGGCTTTAGCTTGTTCCACACCGGCTCTTGCCTGCCCGACGCCTGTTTTGGCTTGCGCTGCGTCAGCGATGGCTTTTTCAACGCCAGCTTGGGCTTGAGCGACGCCGGCTTGGGCTTCTTGTTGGGCTGACTGAGCTTGCTGTACCTGGGCTTCGGCTTGTTCTACCGTAGAATTGGCCGATTGTACTCCCGCCAGCGCTTCGGCAATTTGCGATCGTAATACCGAATCGTCCAAAACCGCCATCGTCTGACCTTTTTCTACCGCATCCCCTTCATTCACCAACACCTGCTTGATTTGCAAACCGTTGGCCTGTGGCAGCACCGGCAGCAAGTCATAGGCTGCCACGGTGCCTATCGCTTCCAAAGTTTCACCCACCTGGGCAGATTCCACAGGCGCCACTGTCACCGTCGGAGCCGCCGCCTGCTGGTTTACCGATGGAATTGGAGCGGCAGGACGCGAACTCTGATTGCCCCCTGTGAAGTGTACTGCTAGCAGCGTTGCAGCTACGCCAACCCCTGCGCCCGCCAACAAGGCCGGCCACCTGATTTCTTTGCGGGGCCCAACTTCACTTGCTTCTGGTTCCCAAACCTGTTCCTGCTCGATTTCTGGAACTTCCAGCGCAACTTCTCGTTCATCTTCCTCAGCGGAGAATTGCCAGCGAGAGTTTTCTGAGACTTCACTTTCAGCTACATCCACTGCTGAGTTCCTGTCGCGCCCGCTCTCTACGGGGGAAAGGGGTTGCTTTTCTTCGGCTTCTGAAAAAACTTTATTAGTCACGGTAGTTCCTCTCGCCAGTATGAGCCTTTCCTTTTTTTTTTATATTGTAAAGAAAGATTACGATATTATTTAGTTCATTTTAGCCGAGGGTATCTGGAGTAGCGCTTCCTCCTTTTGGGTGAGTATGGCGCCGTTTCACCCTACAATGGCGATTTTGATTAACTGTCGATCGAAGTTTGTACGATCGAGATTTAATTTGATCTGCCTCTGGGGCATACTGAATATTAGCGTGATTGGCGATCGTGGGGGCGATCGGGCTGGCATTGTCTCTCCCCAAGTGGCTTGGCCGTCACCTATCTATCAATGCTCACAAAAGTCAGTCTAATCTTGAACTGATTATTCCTAATCTATACTGTCATGTGTTTACTGTATAATACGGCACATCTGCTGAAAAAGTTGTGCCACTTTATTTAAAAAAAATCACAATGAATAGTCTCTTTTCTCCCCTCCAACAGTTTCTAATTACTTGGCTGCTAGTGCTAGTGACGGGATGGTTTACCCTAACTGCTGTCAGTTATGTTGGGGAACTGGTCAGCATTTTAGTAACGGCGGGACTCGTTGCATTTTTATTAAATTATGCAGTAAAAAGACTGCAAGTATTTTTGCCCCGGGGAGTAGCTGCGGCGCTGGTTTATTTAACTGCGGGTGTGATAGTAGTAGTAATCGGTGTAACTATTGTGCCGCCGGTGTTCAGCCAAGCGAGGCAGTTGGGGGTCAGGTTCCCGGAATTGCTGGAGTCGGGGCGGCTGCAGCTAGCTGAATTTCAAGCTTGGAGTGCCGAGCGCAATTTACCGTTTGACGTGCAAATATTAGAGCAGCAACTGTCAGCTAGAGTCCAGGGAGAAGTCCAGGCGATCGCCGGTACGGGTTTAGGCTTAGTTGTCGGTACTTTTAACTGGTTTTTGGACTTAATTTTTATTGTCGTGATTTCTTTTTATATGCTCCTAGACGGGCAAAGAGTGTGGCAGGGTTTGACCAGCATTTTTTCCCCAGACATTCGCTATGTTTTAACAGAGACTTTGGAGCGCAACCTCCAGCGATTTGTATCGGGACAGTTATTGCTAGGACTATTTATGGCGATCTCGCTAACTATGGCTTTTTGGTGGCTGCAAGTTCCGTTTTTTCTGTTGTTTGCTGTGTTTATAGGATTGACGGAAATAATTCCGTTTATTGGAGCAACGTTGGGAATTGGCACTGTTAGTATAATTGTAGCCTTTATTGATTGGTGGCTGGCGCTGCAAGTGTTGGTAGTGGCGATCGGTCTCCAGCAAATCAAGGATAATTTAGTAGCTCCCCGAATCATGGGCAATCTCACCGGATTGAGTCCGGTAGTTATTTTCACAGCTTTGCTGTTAGGAGGCAGAGTGGGAGGATTGTTAGGAGTTATCCTGGCAATTCCGCTCACTGGGGTTGTAAAAAGTATAGTAGAAATTGTACTCAATCCCAAATTGCCGCCCCAAACAGGCTCCTTTTTCTACAATCCTTTTAGCGGCGAGGAATTGGGGAAAATACCAGACGATGAAACTAGAATAATCTTGGTCGGAGATGAACAAAAGTAGTCTAATTTTTGTAGTAAGTAATTCACTTATGAAAACTGTTATAAGTCAGGAATTAACTTTTGGCTGCTGAGTCCATTAAGAACAGACTAAAGTTTCTACAAAGAACTTTAGTCTTTATTACTAACCCACTTAAAATCTCAAACCTAAAAACTTATGAACTGGTGGCAAAATCTTAGAAACAATCCTCTAGCTCGGTTGGGAGCGGTGCTACTGTTAATTTTTTATACAGTCGCGCTTTTGGCCGAATTTGTGGCACCTTACGACCCCTACGACTCTCAATTAAACGGTTCATTGCTGCCACCGACTCAGATTTATTTAAGCACCCAAGACGGGCGCTTTATCGGGCCCCACGTTTATCCGACTACTCAGGGCCCGGTGGATGCTAATACCGGTGCTCGTGAGATAATTGTAGACTGGCAAAAACCCTCTGTTCTCGGTTTGTTTGTCAAAGCTTCCCCCTATAAATTTTTAGGATTTTTGCCTTTTGACAGGCACCTGTTTGGCACTACAGGAGAAGGCCAAATTAATCTTTTAGGTACGGACGAACAAGCTCGCGATCAATTCAGTCGCTTAGTACACGGCAGCAGAATTAGCCTCAGCATCGGTTTAGTAGGAATAGCCATTTCTTTTCCCTTGGGATTGTTTATCGGAGGCATATCTGGTTATTTCGGCAGTTGGATTGACAGTATTTTAATGCGGTTCGCCGAAGTATTGATGACGATTCCCGGTCTTTATTTATTAGTAGCGCTAGCAGCAGTATTGCCACCGGGGTTGACAAGTGCTCAGCGATTTATATTGATTGTGCTGATTACTTCATTTATCAGTTGGGCGAGTTTAGCGCGGGTGATTCGCGGTCAGGTACTGTCAATTAAACAGCTAGAATTCGTGCAAGCGGCGCGGGCAATGGGCGCCAATCCAATTTATATTATTGTCCGCCACGTTTTGCCACAAACTGCTACTTATGTAATTATTTCTGCTACTTTGTCTGTTCCGGGTTTTATTGTGGCGGAGTCGGTTTTGAG
Organism: Microcoleus sp. MON2_D5; assembly: GCF_036701905.1. NCBI lineage: Bacteria > Bacillati > Cyanobacteriota > Cyanophyceae > Oscillatoriales > Microcoleaceae > Microcoleus > Microcoleus sp. MON2_D5. The sequence continues at coordinate 16,524 of NZ_JAUBRM010000062.1, read as the reverse complement.
TTTAATTGGCTTGGGAATTCAACAGCCCGATCCTTCTTGGGGAAATTTACTATCCCTGTCTACTAATGCTTCGATTTTAGTGTTGCAGCCTTGGTTGGTTTGGCCTCCGGCGATACTGATTATTTTGACTGTTTTGGCGTTTAATTTATTGGGGGATGGGTTGCGGGATGCTCTCGATCCGAGAAGCATTCAAAGGTAATTGGGAGTTAGTAATTTCTCGTTCCCAGGCATAGCCGGTGTAACAGTTACGCCCCGTAATTTTGCAGATTAACCGGCAAGCGAATGGTGAAAGTAGAACCAACACCCTCCTGACTTTTTACTGAAATATTGCCGCCCATCATTAGGCAAAAACGCTGGCTGATTGCTAGCCCCAAACCGGTGCCGCCGTACTTGCGCGTGGTGGAAGCGTCTGCTTGGGTAAACGGTTGGAAAATTTGCTGCAACTGGTCGGGAGTCATCCCAATTCCTGTATCTATACAATTAACAACTAAAAATTCTTTACTAGCAATTGAATATTGAGAACTTGCCGCAGGTTCAGAAGTGTTTTCTTGTTTTGCTTCGCTGCTGTCGCCCGCCATTTTTTCTCGGCTGGCTGTGAGGGTAATTGTACCGTTTTGAGTGAATTTGGCGGCATTGCTCAGCAAATTTAATAAAATCTGCTGCACTTTGGTAATGTCACCGTGCATAGTGCCGATATTCGTAATTCGATCCAAGTTGAGGGTGTTGCCGTTTTTCTCAATTAGCGGCGCGGCGGTGGAGGCGACATCTTCAATCAAGGCGGCGATGTCGAAGGTTTCTAAGTAAAGATCCATGCGACCGGCTTCGATTTTAGAAATGTCGAGAATGTCGTTAATTAGCGATAGCAAGTGTCTGCCGGAAGTGCGAATTTTGTCTAAATCTGGGGTGAGTTCATCGTAACCCAATTCTGCGGTTTCTTCTTGGAGCATTTCGCTGTAGCCGATGATGGCATTCAGAGGTGTTCGCAGTTCGTGGCTCATGTTTGCTAAAAATGCGCTTTTTGCGGTGGAAGCGGCTTCGGCTGCTTCTAGGGCGAGTTGCAAGGCGGATTCAAAGACTTTGCGATCGCTAATATCCTCGACGCTGCCTTCATAGTAGAGTACCTCGCCGTCCGCGTCGCAGACTGCACGCGCGCTTTCGGAAATCCAAATTACACTGCCGTCAACGCGGTAAACTTCTGACTCAAACCCCGAAATTTCTCCGAATTCTTCCATCACCCGCATAAACTTGTCGCCCTGCTGAGGATTGACGTAAGCTTGCTGTCTGATGTTTGTGAGATTTGATGTTAATTCTTCGGGAGTGGCGTAGCCGTAGATGCGCGCTAAAGCTGGATTTACGCTCAAGAAGTGGCCTTCGGGGGTTCTTTGAAAAATCCCTTCGACGGCATTTTCAAAGATGCTGCGATATTTTTGTTCTGCTTGACGCAAAGCGATTTGTGTACGATCGCGCTCACTCGCTTCGATCGCCAATGATACTAAATCTGCCAGGGAAGCAGCAAAATTTTGTTCTTCTAATGTCCAGTTGCGAGTAGTTCCCACTTGTTCGATACAGATGACTCCCACTGTTTGTCCGCCGAGGCGCACTGGCGCGTCTAAGGTAGAAGTAGTGCCAGCGTGTGAAAAGTAAGATTCGGCAAATTCTCTAGTTCTAATATCTGAGAGAGCGTCCTCGGCTGCGATCGTCCGGTGTTCTTCCAAAGCTTGAAAATAAGCTGGATAGTCTGCTGCTGCGAGTTCATTACCTTGGGAATGCTGGTGCTTGCTGCGGCTAAATTGGTCGAGACATTGCAGTTTCGATCGACTCTCATCATACAGCCACGCGCCAGCTTTTTCTGTCTGTAAGGTATGAGCCGCCGCTTCGGTGATTTGCCTCAAAGCTACTTGCAAATCGCCTCGATACAGCGCTTTATTTCTTGCCAATTCTACCAAAACCGTATTGTGTTTGAGCAATTGTTTTTGCCTTTGGTGTCGCGCCGATTCGGCTCGCTTCTGTTCGGTAATGTCGCGGGCTACCAAAATGACGGATTCTTCTGAAAGCGGTGAAATGCTGGCGGCAAAATAAACTTCGCGGTCTTCAATGGTTAAATCGTACTCGATGCTGACAGTTTGCTGAGTATCTAAAGCTGCTCGGATGTGGTTGAGAAAATTGTCGGCTGTAGCTTGCGGAAACACCTCTCTGACTGTTTTGCCAACTAATTCTTCGGCTGGTTTGTAGAGCAGAGAAAGATTTGTGGGCGCGATTTTTAAATAGCGACCGCTGGCGTCCACAACTATAATTAATTCGTTCATAGCTGCAAACAAAGCCCGCAATTCTGCTTCGGCGACTTCGAGTTCGGCAGTCCGCTCTGCTACTCGCTGTTCTAAACTAGAGTTGGTTTGTTCTAGGGCAATAAAAGACGATCGCAATTGTCGGGCCATTTGATTGAAAGACTGAGCTAGAAGGCCGAGTTCTTTGACGCCTTGAACTTCGACTTCGCCGTTTAATTCTGCGGAGGTGAAGTCGGATGATTCGGACATTTTTGTTAAAGCTTTGGAAGCTTGCAACAATCGGGTAATCGGTTTGACAACCCAGCGAGAGGTAAAAATTCCGAGTGCGATCGCCAGTACGAAGGCAAAAAAGCACAATAAAATAGTTGTGCGAGTGTTGGCGTTAATTTGCTCCATAAAGTCTGCTTCCGGGATTGCGACTACAACCAGCCAATCGAGGCCACGACCGTCTTGCAGGGGAGCAACGGTAATGAATTGACGTTTGCCGTCTATCTCGAAGGTAAACTGTCCTTTTCTGTCAATGCGTTCAAAACTACCAAATCGTTTTTGCAAATATGTGGAGGCCGATCGAATTAGCAAATTTTTGCTCTGTGTCGCCAACAGCCGTTTTTGTCCGTCTTTGTCGGTGACAAAGGGCAATTCGTCTGTGGAACTGGCCACTATTTGGCCGCTGCGTTCGATCGCGAAAATTTCTCCCGACGGGCTAATTTTGATACTTTTGAGAAAATCGCTGATTTGAGAAAGAGTCAGGTCAATTGCCAATACCCCCCGCAGGTTTCCTGTTTCATTGTAAATAGGCATCACCGGCGTAATCCCCAGAACTGGCGGGGCTGCGAAGACGTAGATGGGAGACCAAGTGGCTTTTCCTGACTGTTTGGCAGCTTGGTACCACGGTCTAGTACGGGGGTCATAGAACACGGTTTGGATTAGCTCAGTGCGATTTCCTTGGCTGTCCAGGCGATAAATTTGGCGGTTTGGAGCGGTTGATTCGTCTCTGATGTATACTAAGTCTTCTGCTTCTCGCCTGAGCAAGAGGAATTTGCCCTGTTCGTCGCCGTAGTAGATGGTTGTAGTTCGATCGCTCAGCTTGGTCTGGTTCCACAAATAGCGCTCTAAGTTGGGGAAGTCTTCCGGGTCTATGTTTCCAGAGGCGATCGCAGCACTATTCATTTGCAGGAATAAATGAGACACATCCCCAAAACTGCGGAAATTTTCTTTAGTCCTCGCTGCGACTTCCAAGCTTAACCTCGTAGCAAGGTCATTGACGGCTTTCTGGCCGTTGCGAAACGAAAGCCATCCAGTCACGCCGACTGCTACGGAGATTTGCACCACCAGCGGTATCAACAACACTAGGCTCAGTGACATCTTGGGGGAGCTTTTCATCAGACAACTGTTCAGACTTTTCAATAACATCAATATTCTGACACCTACCGAGTTTGCCGATCGTTTGTCGTTTAAAAGATGCCCTAGATATAAGTTACAAAATTGTACAGCAATAGTGAAGTGCGGTAGCCGATCGCTCAAAACGGGGCTGAGGTTTCCACCGCTACTGTAAAAAATTGTAATATTAATCATGCCACTACTTGCCTGAATGTGGCGATCTCTCTGGGGACTCGCGGCCAAAAAGTCACACCAGGTTAGAACAAATGCAATTGTAGACCCGCGATCCAACCCTGGTTGTCATCAGTCATTCCCAATTATTCAATTCTTTAATCTAAAATTTAAAATCTCAAATCTAAAACTGTATCAGTTCCTCCTGGCGCAGATGCCCCACCTTACCCCTGCTTAATAAAAATTTGATTTTCATTTTTTCTACAGAACTAGGACAAATGTAAATTCTGTGACAATCGGGTGTTAAAAAATTTGCTATTAATAAGATAAGCCGCCAAAATCCCGTAGCGTAGCGGCGCGTAAGCCATCGACTACAAAGAGGATAATTGAAGCATCTGCCTTTCATCAACGCCAGCAAAGTAAAGCGTTTTTGGCTTTTTGGGACGACTCCTGTGAGCGATGGGGGCTTCGATCACTCAAGCACTGAATTAGGGCTGCGTGACCTTGAGGGGTTTTATATTTTTGAGTTAGTTAATAAAGAATTGTGAAATAATCAAGGGATAACCAATGACTGCACCTGACCTCATGCTAAAGTTTTGGTGGGAGTTGAGGGCGATCGGCGATGAGTGATTGCGAATGTTAGCTGGCTTCGCTCCTGAGTTAGGGCTGGAAAAAAATTAAGCTTCTGAGAGTTTAGTGCCAAAAATCATAATAAGCAGTCACCATAACTTTTTCTGTTTCTTATAAAAGGATAAAACTGATAATCATGAGCAACTTTAACCAGTTTGTGATTAAATCTAAAAGATGTATGCGTGTTGGCTTAAGCAAAATCAGGATACAAATAAAAACTTCTATAATCAAAAATTTGGGCAATGAAAACTTATATTTTTGTCCCTGTTGTGGTCATTATTTGACTAAGTTTATTGACTGGAGTGATAGCTATCGCAATGTTATTTGTCCTTATTGTGATTCGCAGCCAAGACACCGCTCTCTGACATTACTGCTTAAAGAAAAGTCTAACTTAGACTTAAATAAACCAATTAAAATGCTACACATAGCACCTGAAAGTAGCTTAACCAAAAATTTTGCTTGTTCAGAAAACATTGAATATATAACCGCCGATCTTAATAATTCATCCGTAGATGTCCAACTCGATATCACCCAGATTCCCTATGATGATAATACCTTTGACGTAATTATCTGTAACCATGTTTTAGAACACATCTTGGATGATAGACAAGCAATGAGAGAACTTTTACGAGTTCTAAAACCCAATGGATGGGCTTCTTTACAAGTGCCAATTGCCTCGGAGCGAGAAAAAACTTTTGAGGATGCTACGATTACATCACCGGAAGATCGCTTACGCAATTTTGGACAAGAAGATCATGTTAGATGGTACGGACGTGATTATCCCGATCGTCTAAAAGAAGTAGGATTTAGTATAACCATAGAAAATATGGCTCAATCATTAAGTTCGGAAAAAGTTGAACAATATGGCTTAAGAAGTGAAGAAGACTTATATTTTGGTACGAAAGCACAGTAATGTGTTAAGTATACTTTTTCTATATAAGAGAATCTTGCTGCCTAATGTAATAAATAGGTTTGGTGGCATAAAATGCTGCAACCATAATATCGATAAATACTTCTGGTTAACGAACCTGATTGCAAAATACTCTATCTAAATTTTTAGGACTTACGCAGAAGAGCAATTTTTATACTATTTGTGGGGGTAAGATCCGCAATCCTCACCCTACAGATAGTGTCGGTGCGTAAGTTTTGTTGTTGTTTCTGCGTTATTCGTTTTGAGAGTGCTAATCTTTGAGAACTTACGCAACTGGCTAACTTAAATCAACTTGTATGGTGCGTCAGCTTTTCGTTATAGGGCAGGGATTGAGGGCTTGGGATAGTAGAGCAGCTTACTAATTGTGACACGTTTGCCTTCGTCCTATCGAATTTTAAATTTTTATACAGTGCCAGGACAAATGTAAATTCTGTGACAATCGAGTGTTAAAAAATTTGCTATTAATAAGATAAGCCGCCAAAATCCCGATCGAACAAAGAGGATAATTGAAGCATCTGCATTTCATCAACGCCAGCCAAGTAAAGCGTTTTTGGCTTTTTTGGACGATCGACATTTGGGCAAAATAATACTTCTGGAGGATGACATGAACTATACATTTGAAATCCTGGGCGTATCTCCAACTTTAACATTTTTTAACCAGCAGCAGGAATTGCTGAAACAACAGCAGCAGTCGGGTGTAGAATACTTGGGAAACTGGAAGTGTACTCTCGATGCGTTTGTGGCATCCGTGGAGACAGTTTCTCCTTACCGGGGCTGGGATGTCGATCGAGTTGTAGGCACCGTGATTAGTTTCTGGATGAACAACTCCGATAGCATCCTGTATTGGAAGCACAGGCTGGAGGATGCCGGCAGCGAAAACTTGTTAGTAGCCAGAGTAGGCGATATCAAGTCTTTGCAAGCCGCCTTTGAATCGCTGCTGGGCGAATAGGAAAATCGCCAATTGCGAAAAAGTCGATCGACTTTTTCGCAAAAATCAACTAAACTGTCTATTCGCAATTCCCAATTCCCCTGATTGGCGGCACGGAAGTCGCAGATATAAAATATCTGTTTCTTCCAGCTTCTACCTTCCATCTGCCTGATGCCTTCAACATCTGGCTAATGACTAATGACTTCGCAATTGGCAGTTCCTAAATATTATGTCTCGTTCCAAAGCCCTGCAATCTTATATTATTGTCCGCTTGCTCCTCGCACCGCTAATGTTGTGGACAATCACCACAGCAGTATTTTTATTGTTGCGGGCCACTCCGGGCGACCCCATAGATGCCATTCTCGGCTCGCGAGCTCCCGCAGGCGCCAAAGAAGCAATGCGAACTCAACTCGGCCTCGACGCACCCCTGTGGCAGCAATATCTCAAATACATGAAAGACTTGTTGAGCTTCGACTTGGGAACCTCCATCACCACTCGCGGACAAACCGTGTGGCAAATTATCGGCGACTATTTCCCCGCTACAGTGGAATTAGCAGTTTGTAGCATGGCCATAGCTTTAATTGTCGGCATAAGTATCGGTTCCTTAGCAGCATCTCGCCCCAACACTATTTTCGATGCTGTCGGCCGTTTGTTTGGCATTATCACTTACTCGCTGCCTGCTTTTTGGGCCGGCATGGTTTTGCAGTTGATTTTCGCAGTGCAGTTGGGATGGTTTCCTTTGGGAACTCGCTTTCCCGTGACATTCCCCGCCCCCGAAGGCTACACAGGACTCTACACGATTGACAGTCTCCTGAGCGCTAACCCTGGTCAGTTTCTCACATCTTTGCATTATTTGGCACTTCCGAGTTTGACGTTGGGGATTCTTTTGAGCGGCATTTTCGAGCGCATTGTCAGAGTGAATCTCAAGCAAACTTTGCAAGCAGATTATGTCGAAGCAGCTAGAGCTAGAGGCATTCCAGAATTCCAGATTTTATGGGCTCACGCTCTGAAAAATGCGCTAATTCCGGTGATTACTGTCTTAGGATTGACTTTTGCTGCACTGTTGGGCGGTGCTATTTTAACAGAGGTTACTTTTTCTTGGCCGGGATTGGCAAATCGCCTTTACGAAGCGATTAGCTTGCGGGATTATCCAACTGTTCAAGGTATTGTGGTGTTTTTTGCGGCAATTGTCGTAATTGCCAGCATTGTAATTGATATTTTGAATGCTTACGTTGACCCGCGAATTCGGTACTAAAAATATCAAGGAAGAAGGGCAACGGATGCGCGACTGTGCCACTTTCGGCTTTTTCTACCTGTACTTTCTGCGTTCGCGAGATGTTGCAGCCAGCGGTGGCCCTGTAGAAGCAGTTGTCAAAAAGATCGATCGGCTTTTAGAGTGACGACACTTGGCAATTTATGGGCAATACTGGAGAAAATAAAATTATACATTTGAGGAAACGCTGATGAGATTATTGCGAACAATCGCCGCTCTATCGGCGGCCTTGACCCCACTGATGGCTGAAGCTGCCTTTAGCCGTCCCATGCCGGGAACAGCCGACTTTCCCAGAGCCTCAAACCCCCAAGTAAATGTGCCGGTTTGCTTCATCGAAACCCGAGGCGGCACAACTTTTGATTTAGTCAGCTTGTGCGGCAGCAATGTTGCTCCCCAAAATACTGCTCCGGTTGCGGGCAACCCCGCCAATGCTCCTGCAAATAACCCCAATGGAGGTGCTCCGCCTGCTCCCCCGAACCCCAACGCCATCACCAGAGATGGTACCGGCACCCCGATAACTACTCCAACAGGCACGGCAAATCCCAACAATCAGAATAATCAGAATCCGGGAACTGCGCCCAATACCAATCAGAATAATCAGAATCCGGGAACTGCGCCCGCAGGTACTCCCAATAATGCCAATCCGGGAAGTTCACCGAGTACCAATCCCAATAATCTCAATCCGGGAAGTTCGCCCTATACCACTCCGAATAATAATGCCAATCCGGGAACTTCGCCGAATACCACTCCGAATAATAATGCCAATCCGGGAACTTCGCCGAATACCAATCAGAATAATCTCAATCCGGGAAGTTCGCCCTATACCACTCCGAATAATAATGCCAATCCGGGAAGTTCGCCGAGTACCAGTCCCAATAATAGTGCGTCTCCCACGGGTGGAACTGCTGGCGACAGCAACGGCGATTTAGTTCCCACTCCCAATCTCAATCTTCCGAGAGTGCCGCCGAGTTCCTTTGGCCCCGGAGGTGTGGCACCGACTAGAGATGCGATTGATGGCCCCCGCCAGTAATAGGCGAAGTGCCAGAACTTTCTATCACAGAAACCGGGTTTCTCTGAAACCGTCTCTTTTTTAGGGATAGTTCACCCGCGAGAAAGCCGGTATATTTATTTGCCTGCGTAATATTGATGTCAGGTACGATCGGCATATTTTGTAGCAGAGTAGCCAAATAAAAGTTAAGCTAAGAACTTGTAGACGCTATCGGCCAAGCCCTCTTTCAAAACTGGACAACCAGGTAGAAGCAGTGAGAAATAGCCAGCTTTAATCCGTAACAGGATTAGTTATCAGCAAAGGTTAAATTTATTACCAGGCGGGTGCTCGCCAGCTCCAAGTTCTCAAGCTAAACCATTCAACAGGCATATTTTTGTTAAGCCAGTGTGGTTTGGAAAGTACCGGCTGATAACATTAGCCAGACAAAATTAACCCGATTATTCGGAGGCTCTTCATGAGCAAAATATTTGTTTTAATAAATTGGAACAAAATTGCTCTAGACCCGATCGCACTTGAGGAGGACACCTAGTGTCAAACTTAGTTCAACGCTTAGAAATAACCGCTCATCCGCAACTAGAAAAATCCCTCGGCTATCGAGGAGATAGTCGCTGGGTAGCTTGGCGCTGGGAGCCCGACATCGACCAACTTATTTCCAGCGACGGCAAAACAGTCGGCACTGGCAATAATATGGCTTGGCTGGTGTTTTTGCAGCACGATTTAGTCGATCCTGCGCTACAAGAGTACAACCTCGGCGAGGGCGATCGCTACTGGCTGCTTTTAGACACCGAAACTAGAAATCTCTACGTCGGCGAAGGGAAAACAGTTCAAAGTCTGCTCGAACAGCCGGAAAGTTTAGGTTTATTGGCGTGTCTTGATGGTGGCAAGGCCGATCGACAAACTGGTGAAACTTGGCAGCAAACCCTATCTCAACTAACAGCAAAACCAGTTGTTCGCCACCTGACAAATGCCCTTCCTTTTGGTATCGCGGCTGCTTTGATAGGTGCTTTAGGCATCGGAACCGGATTGTGGGTAGTGCCAACTGTGCAGCAGAAACTAGCCCAAAAAACAGCTTTTATTTCCCCAATTAGTTCTGGCGCCAACTGCGGGCTTGGCGGTTCCGACGATTTTTCAGCTTATATCGGTTCGTCAAGCGGAAACAAAGAACTTCATTTAATAGGCGTTTACGAAGCCAATGCGGATCACAAGAACCGAGATTTATCTAAAAGTGCGATCGAAGTCAAAGTAGAACGCCGAAACAAGCCAATAATTCTCGCGCTTTCAGCCTACGAACCCGTGCAATGGAACATTACCGCAGAACCGGGCGCAGTTATCGAAAAAATCATCGTTAACGGATATCACAACCAAACTGTTTCAGGAGTTTCGGGAATTCCGGTAGAAGAGCACAGCTACGAAGAAACCGGGGACAATCTCGGCGACTTTATCTACAAGTGGGATGCTACCGCTGGCAGTTCCAATACTTCCTCCCTGGTGACTAAATTGGAACAGAGAAACCGCACCAGTTTAGCTTCTTTTCAAGGATGCTACAGAGGTAAGAACTTTAGTATTAATTGACAGCAGCGACAGAGGGCGATAAGTTATACGATTTTCGATTTTCGATTAAAGAATGGGGAATAACTGATTCGATATGGGTTTGGAACTTGTTACAGTTCCGTTCTTTTTTTTGACTGGGGTTAAAACCTATCCCCCTAAAATCACACAACCCGCGCCGGCGGGTTTTTTATTGAGAGTTAAACTTATTTGCACCTCTATGGTATGATATCCGGTGGCGCGATCGCCAATTCCCAATTCTAACAATACTAATATATTTCCTATGAAATACTGGTACGAAACGCTCGCAGTAGCACAGCGGATTTTAATTGAATTGGGGAGGCGGCGACGCAGCTTAGTATTGTGGAGTATTTTTCCAGTTTCTATCTTGCTAATTAACGGTTTAATTTTAAAAGAACGCGCTAATCTCAGCACAGCAAAAGCCTTTGAAGTTGCTGCACCTGCAAGCTTAGTAGGAGCAGCTTTATTTTTTAGCTGTCTCGGTGGTAGCGTAGCAACAGTAGTAGCAGAACGAGAACAGCATACCCTAAAACGCTTGTTTATTTCCCCGCTGAGCGGCACTTCCTACTTTTTAGGAATTTTCCTGGCCCACAGTTGCATCGGCATCGGTCAGGTAATTTTAGTATACACGATCGCCTCTTGTTTAGGGGCACAATTTCAAGGATCTATCCTGTTAGGATGTGCGATTATTCTGCTCAGTATTGTATCTTATGTAGGTGTAGGCTTTATTCTGGGCACCCAGTTTGCGAGGCGCACTGAAGATGTCAACTCCCTAGTAGCAGCTTTCGGCGTTCCTTTGTTGATTTTAGGAGGCGCATTTTTGCCTACTTCGCTCTTTCCTCAAAGTCTGCTGGAACTCGCCCAGTACAATCCAATTTATCACATGAACGAAGCGCTGATGGGCGTGTGGGCTGACGGAAAAGATTTAGCTGATATTGCCGAACACTTTTGGTATTTATTCATATTTTCTATTGCCATGATTGCAGGTGGATGGCTTTCTTACCGCAGGATGCTGAGAGTAGAAAGAAGACTTTAAAACTATTTCATTATGTCATAATTATTCATCTCTCTCTTCTCTGACTCAGCGCCCTCTGCGCCCTCTGCGGTTTAATCGTTCAGAAACAACCGTAAATATATAATAAAATAATACGGAGAATTAAAGCAGTGCTGCAAATAGAAAAGCTAAATAAGTCCTATGGCGATCGTTCAGTGCTTAAAGATTTAACACTGCACATCCAAGCTGGAGAAATTTACGGTTTGCTCGGCCCAAACGGGGCGGGCAAAACTACAACTATCAATATTTTATGTAATTTGCTAAATGCCGACAGCGGTCAACTTTCTATTAATGGCGAACCTGTTTCTGACTCTACAAAATCCTTAATAGGTGTAGCGCCCCAAGAAAATTTGCTTTACAAAAGCCTTAGCTGCGAGGAAAACCTCAACTTTTTTGCTCAAATTTACGGCTTAGAGCGCAAGCAGCGCCGCTATCAAGTAAGACACTGTTTGAAAGCAGTAAATTTGACAGATAGAGCTACAAGCCCAGTAGAAACTTTGAGCGGAGGAATGCAGCGCCGTTTGAATATTGCGGTGGCTTTGGTACACCAGCCTAAATTAGTAATTTTAGATGAACCGACAACGGGTTTAGATATTGAGGCTCGCTATGAAATTTGGGAGTTAATTCAGCGATTGCAATCGGAAGGAATTACAATTTTGCTGACAACTCACTTGTTGGATGAAGCTGAGCGGCTGTGTCAGAAAATCGGGATTTTAAAGAATGGCAGTATTGTTGCTGAAGGTAGTTTAGAAGAGTTGCAAAAACTGATTCCTGCTCAAGAAATTATTGTTGTCAAAACCAGTGAAGAAGCTGAAGTCATCGCCCGCGCTAAAGAATACAGTTTCATTCCCCGCCGCTACGGTAGCGATTTGGCTTTTTGGCTGCCGGAACGTTTGGAGTTAAAAGAGATTATTTTGCTGTTCGACGGGATTTCTATTGATTCAATCGCTCGGTATCCGGTGCGGTTAGAACATATTTATGTCGAAGTGACTAAACAAACTGTATCCTAATCTGCGTCCATCTGCGTATATCCGCCACCATCTGCGGTTAAAGTTCCAAAGTAATTCTGTAATCATGGCAAAGAGCCGACTTTTCCGACTTATAAAGGCAGAGGCCTGAAGCAATGATAGAGATAGGGAAAGTCAACCCACGATGTCTAGATTGTAAAGATATCGTAAACCTGGATGTTGTGTTGCGAACTGTTAAATAAAAATATGCTCTAAAAGATATGTATTTAGTATGATACATTTAAGTTGCATTTAAGTTACAAATACCCATTCCCACGCGAGGTCAGTGAAAGTCCACTTCATATCAGGACTACCCCGATCAGGCTCTACTTTACTGGCAGCATTACTCCGGCAAAATCCGCGATTTCACGCCGCCATGACCTCCCCCGCCGGGGGTTTAGTGGAGCGAATGTTGGAAGCCATGAGCGAAAATAATGAGTTTTCCGTGTTCATTTCCTCTGAACAAAAACGGGTACTGATTATGAGCATCTTTTCAGCTTATTACCACCCCCAAGCTGAAAAAGAAGTGATATTCGACACCAATCGTCTTTGGTGCAGCAAATTGCCATTAATTCGGGAACTATTTCCCGAAGCCAAAGTAATCTGTTGTGTCAGAAATATCGCTGGGATTATGGACAGCATTGAGCTACTGATTCGGCGCAAAGCCTTTGATGTTTCGAGGTTATTTAATAATCCAGCGCAACAAGCTAACAATTTTACCGCCCGATTGATTGGAGTAGTAAAACTAATAAATTCTTCAGTCATCATAACGAGAACTTAAGCTTCGACGCGGGGGTTGCAACAAGAGCCAGACTTAACTGTAAACGATATATATAAAGGATTTCAGCAGTTATGAACGTACCAACCGCCCACAAGCAAATTATTTTCGTTGACTCTTCTGTACCAGATTATAAAAGCCTGATTCAAAACGCCGATGCTGCTCAAATTTTTATTTTAAATGACAACTTAAGCGGCATCGCTCAAATTACAAACGCCTTAGCAACTCAAAAAGATATTGCAGCAATTCATATCCTTTCTCATGGCAGTCCAGGCAGTTTAAAACTTGGTGCAGACACGCTCAATGACAAAGAGATAGCAACTTTCAGCACTCAAATAAAACAGTGGGGAAATGCCTTAACAGAAAATGGCGATATCTACCTCTACGGCTGCGATGTAGCAGCAGGAGAAACAGGAATCAAATTTGTTAAAGAACTGAGCGAATTAACAAGTGCCGATGTAGCAGCATCGAATAACATTACAGGCAATGCAGAATTAGGAGGCGACTGGAACTTAGAAGTAGAAACAGGCACGATAGAAACATCAATACCCTTTAATTCTGAAAGTCTCAAAACTTACAAATACATTCTACCAGCCGTTGCTAACCCAGACAACAAAGCCGTTACAGTTAACTCGCCTAAAACTACTATCGACGTGCTTGCCAACGACACGGGCAGCAGTCGCGTCTCAGTGCAAAGCATCACCACTGCGCCTACTAATGGCACTGCCACCATCAACGATTGGATTTATGCAGGTGGCGATTTCACCACAGTCAACGGCACAACTCGCCACAGAATCGCCAGAATGAATGCCGACGGCAGCCTGGATACTGCTTTCAACCCCACTGGCGGCATGAATGACTCGGTCTTTGCGATCGCCCTCGACAGCAGTGGCAAACTTTACGCAGGCGGTCAGTTCACCACAGTCAACGGCACAGCTCGCAGCCGAATCGCCAGAATGAACGCCGACGGCAGCCTGGATACTGCTTTCAATCCTGGTACTGGCATGAATAACGATGTCCTAGAGATCGCCATAGACAGCAGTGGCAAGCCCTACGTAGGCGGCTTGTTCAACACAGTCAACGGCATAGCGAGCAGCTATATCGCCAGAATGAACACCGACGGCAGCCTGGATACTGCTTTCAACCCCAATCGCGGCTTTGATGACTTTGTCCATGCGATCGCCATAGACAGCAGTGGCAAAGTTTACGCAGGCGGCGATTTCAACACAGTCAACGGCACAGCTCTCAACTCTATCACCAGAATGAACGCCGACGGCAGCCTGGATACTGCTTTCAACCACACTGGCGGCATGGATTTTGTCAATGCGCTCGCCCTCGACAGCAGTGGCAAACTTTACGTAGGTGGCGATTTCTTGAGCACAGTCGACGGCACAACTCGCAGCTCTATCGCCAGAATAAACGCCGACGGCAGCCTGGATACTGCTTTCAACCTCGGTACTGGCATGAATAACCGTGTCTGGACGATCGCCATAGACAGCAGTGGCAAGCCCTACTTAGGGGGCATTTTCAGCACAGTCAACGGCACAGCTCGCAACTCTATCGCCAGAATGAACGCCGACGGCAACCTGGATACTGCTTTCAACCCCGGTACTGGCATGAATAACGGTGTCGTAGAGATCGCCATAGACAGCAGTGGCAAGCCCTACGTAGGTGGCTTGTTCAGCACAGTCAACGGCATAGCGAGCAACTTTATCGCCAGAATGAACGCCGACGGCAGCCTGGATACTGCTTTCAACCCCAATGGCGGCGTGGATGGCTTTGTCTATGCGATCACGATCGATCCTAAACGCAACATCCTCTACACCCCCAACGCCGGATTCAACGGCGTGGACACCTTCACCTACACCGCCACCGACGGCGTAGTTTCCACTCCCACCACAGTCACCGTCCTCGTCAACGACTCCCCCACCCTCGATAACGCTGGCGCACCCACCCTCAACCCACAAAACCAAAATGACAACGCCAGTACAGGCACACTCATCTCCACAATCATCGCCAACCTCGGCGGCACAAAAATCGCCGATCCCAACGCCAGCGCCTCTCAAGGCATCGCCATCAGCGCCCTAGACACCACTAACGGCACTTGGCAATACACCACCAACGGCACAACCTGGAATAACGCCCCAGCCGTTTCCCCCAGCAACGCCTTACTCTTAGCCAGTGATGCCAACACCAGCCTCCGATTTGTTCCCAACACAGGTTACAACGGCACCCTCACCAATGCCATTACCTTCGCCGCCTGGGATCAAATAGTTGGCACAAATGGCACTACCGCAGACTACACCACAGATCGAACCAATAACACCACATCCAGCGTTTTCAGTAGCGCTACTGAAACTGCCGATATTGCAATTAATCCCCTTCCTACCATTACCAGCGTCAGCGCAGCGACAGCAGACGGCACTTATGGTATTGGCACAAACATCGACATCACCGTTAACTTCTCTCAAATAGTTAACGTCACGGGTACGCCACAACTAAGCTTAGCAGGTGTAAATCCCGTTGCGAATTATCTATCAGGCAGCGCCACTAACACCTTGACATTTCGGTACGCGGTAGCAGCAGGTGATAGCAGCGCTGACTTAGACTATGCTTCCACAACAGCTTTATCTTTAAGCGACGGTACTATTAAGAATTCTGCCACTGCGGAGGCCAGCTTAACATTACCAGCACCCGCTGCGGCTAACTCTTTGGGTGCCAATAAAGCAATAGTAATAGATGGAATTGTGCCAACTGTTACCAGCGTCACCTCTACCACCGCCAACGGCAGTTATAACACAGCTAACAACATCAACGTCACCGTCAACTTCAGCGAAGCAGTTACCTTAGCCGGCGGTAACATGACAGTCGCCTTAGACACAGGTGGCACTGTAACTATTGCACCTTTCACAGGCACATCTGCTGTCGGCAGTTATACTCCAGCAGCAGGACAAAATAGCACCGACCTCAACTCAACTGGGGTCACTTTAGCAGTCGGTGCAACATTAAGAGATGCTGCGGGAAATAATGCAACAACATTGACTATTCCTGCGGGGCAGTCTTTAGCAAATAGCAAAGCCATAGTTGTAGACACCGTTGTCCCCACAGTTACCTTAACATCCGCATCCCCAACAACCACAAACGCACCATTTTTAGTCACAGCAACATTCAGCGAAAGCGTCACAGGATTTATTGCCAGCGACGTTAATCTTACTAACAGTACGATTAGCAATTTCACAGGTAGCGGCACCACTTATAATTTTACCGTTACACCGAATGCTAGTGGCCCTGTCACCGTTAACGTCCCAGCAGCTACAGCCACTGATACCGCTGGTAATAACAATACCGCAGCCACTCAACTAACTCGTACTGCTGATATTACAGCCCCCACAGTTGCCTTAACATCCGCATCCCCAACAACCACAAACGCACCATTTTTAGTCACAGCAACATTCAGCGAAAGCGTCACAGGATTTATTGCCAGCGACGTTAATCTTACTAACAGTACG